>NZ_LOCO01000012.1:0-111210 GCF_001574445.1 Marinobacter excellens LAMA 842 | reverse complement strand
GCTTCTAATGTTTTGTGATCAAGTTTACGACCGTCATCGTGGCGCATGTGTGTAAATATCCGATAAGCTTGGCGAACGGAGCCTACATTATAAATGATGTTCGCTTACTTTCGAACTCATTAGTAAGTATTGGTATACAGGCGTTAACAAACTGGAACAGCATTGTGCGTGGCACTGTGGATAATCCCGAGGCCTGAGCAGACAATCCGGAGCAGAACCATGACCTTTATGAGCAACCTGACCATCCGAGCCCGCCTGTTGATTGGCGTACTTGTGCCGGTTCTGATTACGGCGGGCACCATTGCCTGGATCACCGGCAGCCAGATCCAGGCAAAAGGAGAAGCCCAGTTGGAACGCCTGGGGGAAGAGCTTCTGGATGCCCGTAAGGAAGGCCTGAAGAACCTCGTGGAAACGGCCCGGGCAGTGGTCATGGATGCCAAGAACAACTCCGGGTTGTCTGATAGAGAAGCCCGCGAGGAAGCCCGCAAACGGCTGCGCTCCATCACATTCGGGAAGGATAACTACGTTTTTGCCTACGCCCGTAATCTGGACAATCTCGCCTACGCTCCGGACCCTTCCCGTGAGGGGCCGACGACCAACCCGACGACACAGAAGCTGGTTCGGGATCTGTTTTCAGCGGCGGGAACCGATGGCTTCTACGAGTACGACTGGCCAAACCCCGCCTCGGGCGAGGTGGAGCCGAAAGTGTCATACTCCATTATTATTCCGGGCTGGGACTGGATGGTGGGGGCCGGTATTTACGTAACCGATATTGAGCGGGTATTGGTTGAGGCACGAAAGCAAATCGATTCGGCCATGGCGGAGGCCATGGGCTTTATCCTGTTGGTGACGGTTATCGTAGTTGCCGTGTCCCTGATCATCGGCCTGGTGATTGGCCGTACCGTGACAGCGCCCCTGAACAAAGTCAGCAACATCATGCAGGAAATTGCCGATGGTGATGGCGACCTGCGTCAGCGTTTGCCGGAGGATGGCAAGGATGAATTGGCGGAACTGGGTCGTCGGTTCAATCATTTCGTCATCAAGATTCAGGACACCATCCGGGAGGTGGGTTCGACCACCGATCAGGTGGCTTCGGCCGCCGAAGAGTTGAGCCGAGTGGCCAATGAAACCCGACAGTCGGTTCAGGAGCAGGGTTCGGAAACGGACCAGATTGCCTCCGCGATCAACGAGATGGCAGCGACAATTCAGCAGATCTCCGGCAATGCCAATGAAGTGGAAAGCGCCGCTTCAGACGCCGACCGCATGGCCCGTGAGGGTGGTGAAACCATCACCAGCGCGCAAGGAGCCGTCAACCAGCTGTCAGAAGAAATGGAGAGCACGGCGGCCAGCATCAACGCCCTGGCGGAGAAATCCAATGATATCCAGCAGGTTCTGGATGTGATCCATGCGGTCACCGAACAGACTAACCTGCTGGCCCTGAACGCGGCCATCGAAGCGGCACGGGCGGGTGAGCATGGTCGAGGCTTCTCGGTGGTGGCGGATGAAGTCCGGCAACTGGCCAAACGCTCTGCGGAATCCGCCGACCAGATCCGGGAAATGATTGACGGCTTTGTGGCCGAATCCAAGGCCTCTGTTGAACGAATGAACCATTCCCGCAAAAGTTCCGAAGCCACCGTCGAGCGGATCAACCACGCTACCGGTGCGCTGAACACCATTGTGACCTCGGTGACCCAGATTCATGACCAAGTGACCCAGATCGCTACCGCGGCGGAGCAGCAGAGCCAGGTGGCCGAAGAAATCAACCAGAACGTGGTGCGCATTGTTGATGCGGCCCAGCGCAGTGACACCGGTGTTACCCAGACTAACGAAGCCAGTCACGAGCTGGCCAGGTTGGGTGAGCATCTTCGTGAGCTGGTGGGGCAGTTCAAAGTCTGAGGATGCCCTGGACCGGCCCGCCGCATTGGCGTGGCCGGCCTCCAGGGTTATCATGGCTTTCTATTACTTGTTCGTTTCACCCTGAAACCAATAACAATGGAAGCCAACACCATGTCTACGCGCAGAATCTTCGTGGCGGCCCTTACGATGGTTGCCCTGCTGGCCAGCCCGTTTACGGTGGCCGAGAAAACCTACACCATCCGCCTGGCCGAAACCTGGGGCCCAAACTCCAAAATCCTGGGTGAGGCGCCTCGCAACATGGCTGCCATGGCCGAGCGAATGTCTAACGGCCGCCTGAAGTTCCGGATCGATTCCTCAAACAAACACAAGGCACCTTTTGGCATCTTTGACCTGGTGCGCAACGGTCAGTACGACATGGGCCACACTGCCTCTTACTACTACAAGGGCACCATCCCTAATGCCATGTACTTCACCACCATACCGTTTGGCATGATCGCGCCGGAAATGTATGCCTGGTTCTACCACGATGATGGCATGGCGCTGATGCAGAAGGTCTACGAGCCCTACGGCCTGCTGTCGTTTCCGGGTGGTAATACCAGTAACCAGATGGGTGGTTGGTTTCGCAAGGAAATCAACTCTCTGGACGACCTCAAAGGCCTGAAAATGCGCACCCCGGGCTTTGCCGGAGAAGTGATGTCCGAGCTGGGTGTGGCTGTCACCAACCTTCCGCCCGGCGAGCTTTACACAGCCCTGGAGCGGGGCACCATTGATGCCGTGGAATGGGTTGGCCCGGCTCTGGATCTGCAGATGGGCTTTCACCAGATCGCCAAGTACTACTATTCCGGCTGGCAGGAGCCCAATGCGGAGGTGCAGTTCCTGATCAACAAGAAAACCTGGGATTCGCTGCCGGCAGATCTGCAGGAAATCCTGCGGGTATCCATGCGCACGGCAGCCTATGACATGTACATCCAGAGCACCCATGAGAGCGGTGTTGCCTGGAGCCGCATGACCGAGGACTATCCGGACGTCACCCACAAAGTGTTCCCGCCGGAAGTCATCAACGCCCTGCGTGACACCACAAATCGCCTGCTGGATGAATTCGCGGAGAAAGACGAGCTGGCCCGTGAAATCATCACCTCCCAGCGCGACTACCTCAGCCAGGTGCGGCCCTGGACCAACATTTCGGACAAAGCCTATCTGGATAGCGTTGCAGACCAGTGAGCAGCATGTTGGCAAACCTGCCGAAGTAAGCTGAGATCAAGGGGCGTCGGGATTGCGGATTATCCCGACGCCCCTTTCTGTTTGCCCCTGTTTCTGGAAAAATAAGCCGCTCATTCTGTGGGCAGGGCCGATGAAACAGACACTGCTATCTCTGAGCAACCTCTCCAAGCAATTTGACGGCAAAACGGTACTGGATTCGCTGGATCTGGAGATCCTTGATGGCGAGTTCATTACCCTGTTGGGGCCGTCCGGTTGTGGCAAAACCACCCTGTTGCGGCTGATGGCCGGTTTTGAGCATCCGGATGACGGCACGATTCTGCTGGGTGGCCAGGACCTGACCCACACCCCGCCGGAGAAACGCCCGCTCAACACCGTGTTCCAGAACTACGCGCTGTTTCCCCATATGTCGGTGTTCGACAACGTGGCCTATGGCCTGAAAATGGAAAAGCGCCCGAAGCACGAGATTCGCCAGCGGGTCGACGAAGCCCTGGCCATGGTCCAGTTGGAGGAGTTTGCCCGGCGTAAGCCGCATCAGCTCTCCGGAGGCCAGCAGCAGAGGGTAGCCATTGCCCGTGCGGTGGTCAAACGGCCGAAGATGCTGTTGCTGGACGAGCCCCTGTCTGCCCTGGATTACAAGTTACGCCGCACCATGCAGGTAGAGCTCAAGCGCTTGCAGCGCGAGTTGGGCATTACCTTTGTGTTCGTCACCCACGACCAGGAAGAAGCTTTGTCCATGTCGGACCGTGTGGTGGTTCTTAAGGATGGCCTGGTTCAACAACTGGGCACGCCCAGAGAAGTTTACGAGCGTCCGGCCAACCTGTTCACCGCCCGGTTCGTGGGCGAGACCAATTTCTTCCCTGGCCGCATCGACAAAGCCAACGGCGATGACACCATTACCGTGGATGTGTTTGGCCTGAAACGCACCTTTCGCAAACCCGACTTCCCGGTGGCTGACGGCCAGCCGTTGCATGTTCTGTTGCGCCCGGAGGACATACGGGTTCTGGCGCCGGATGACGACGACGGTGTAGCCGGCAAGGTGGTGGAACGGAACTACAAGGGCAGCACCCTGGATTCGGTTATTCACCTGGACGACGGCACCGAGGTACTGGCGTCGGAATTTTTCGATGAAGACGACCCCACCTTTGACTACCGTTTGGGTGAGCCGGTGAAGGTCAGCTGGGTGGACGGCTGGGAATGGCTGCTTCCCATGGAGAGTCCGGAAGCTGAAGCGGAAGCCAACCTGGATGAGTAGCGTCACGCAGCAGCCGTTTCGCACGGCGGTACTGGTGCTGGTCTGGGGCTGGCTGCTGTTCCTGGTACTGACCCCGAATCTGCTGGTGGTGGGCGCCAGTGTGATGACCCGGGACCCAGGCAGCTTTCTGTCCCTGCCCCTGAACCTGGATGCCTACCGGCAGTTGATGAACCCCCTGTACCTGGATGTGTTCCTGCACTCCCTGTACATGGCGGCCATGACCACCCTGATCTGCCTGCTGATCGGCTATCCTTTCGCCTGGGCGCTGACCAAGGTTGGCAAGCAGCGGCAAATGTTGCTGATTTTCCTGCTGATCGTACCCTTCTGGACCAATTCACTGGTGCGCACCTATGCCCTGAAGCTGCTGCTGGCCACCAATGGCCTGCTGAATAACGCGCTGATGTCCCTGGGCATAATCGAAGAGCCCCTGCGGATGCTTTACACCGAGGGAGCCGTGATTGTCGGCTTGGTGTATTTGCTGCTGCCGTTCATGATCCTGCCGCTGTATGCGGTCTTTGATGACCTGAGGGACGATTTGCTTCGGGCGTCTCACGATCTTGGCGCCGGCCGCTTGGCGACCTTTGTTCATGTGATTGTGCCGCTTACCCTGCCCGGTGTGCTGGCGGGCGTTATGCTGGTGCTGTTGCCGGCCATGGGGCTGTTCTTTGTGCCGGATATTCTCGGCGGCTCCCGCAACTTGCTGGTGGGTAACGTCATCAAGAACCAGTTCCTGGATGCCCGTAACTGGCCCTTCGGCGCCGCTGCCAGTATCGTGTTGACCCTGGCCATGGCGTTTCTGATGTTTGCTCACCGCCTGAGTAAGCGGCGCATCGGGGAGGACGGTGTATGAGCCGCTGGTTGCCCCGCACTTACCTGACCCTGGTGTATGTCCTGCTGTACGTACCCATCATCGTGCTGGTGGTGTTTTCTTTTAACGATTCCCGCAGCGGCTATGAGTGGGGTGGGCTTAGCCTGCGTTGGTACGAGGCGCTGTTCAATAACCGGGCCATGGTGCAGGCCATGTGGAACTCCCTGTGGCTGGCTTTGTCTGCCGCCACTGTGTCGACCATGATTGGTGCCCTCACCGCCCTGGCTCTGCACCGCTACCGGTTCCGGGGCAAGAAGCTGCTCAATGGCATGCTGTTTATCGTGATGATGTCGCCGGAGATCGTGCTGGCGATTTCGCTGTTGGCGCTGTTCCTGTTAGTGGGCCTGAAACTGGGCTATGTGTCGTTGCTGCTGGCCCATGTCACCTTCTGTCTGCCGTTTGTGGTAATTACCGTCATGGCGCGCCTGAGCGGGTTTGACGAACGTCTGCCGGAAGCCGCGCGGGACCTGGGCGCCAGCGATTTCACCATGACCCGCACGGTGCTGATCCCGGTGATCATGCCGGCTTTGGTGGCAGGCTGGCTGTTGGGGTTTACACTGTCACTGGACGATGTGGTCGTCAGTACCTTTGTCAGCGGCCCGAGTTATGAAATTCTGCCCCTGCGCATCTACTCCATGGTGCGGGTAGGGCTGAAGCCGGAAGTGAATGCATTGGGTACGCTGTTGCTGGTGTTCTCACTGTTCATGTTGATCTTGTCTCAATGGATATTGCTAAGGAGTAGACGATGAAGAAACTGGCACTGGCCGGTATGCTGGCCATAGGCCTGACCGGGTGTAGCTCTGAAGACCCGCAGGTGCTGAACCTGTACAACTGGTCCGAGTACATGCCCCAGGAAGTCCTGGACAGGTTCACCGAGGAAACCGGTATTCAGGTGGTTTACACCACCTACGACAGCAACGAAGCCATGTATGCCCGGCTGAAGTTGCTGGACGAGAGCGCTGCCTATGACCTGGCTGTGCCTTCGACCTATTACGTCAGCAAAATGCGCCAGGAAGACCTCCTGATGCCCATTGATCGCAGCAAGATTGAAGGCTTTGGTAACCTGGACGACGATCTGGTGAACCTGGATATTGACCCGGACAACCAGTACAGCATTCCTTATCTCTGGGGCACCACTGGCATCGCGGTGGACACCGATGACGTGGAAGGCGAGGTGACGGCCTGGGCAGATCTCTGGGATGAGCGCTTCCAGGGCCGTGTCATGCTGACCAACGACATGCGCGAAGTGTTCCACGTGGGCCTGCGGGTATTGGGTTATTCCGGTAACAGCACTGACCCGCAGGAAATCGAAGAAGCCTACGAAAAACTGGCGGAATTGATGCCGTCTGTGCGCACCTTCAACTCTGATGCGCCCCGCATGCCCTACCTGGAAGGCGAAGCCGACGTGGGCATGATCTGGAACGGCGAGGCGGTGATGGGTAAGGAAACCATGCCGAGCCTGGAATACGTGTACCCGGAAGAAGGCATCATTGCCTGGCTCGACAGCTTCGTGATCCCGAAGAATGCCCGTAACCCGGAAGCGGCCCACCAGTTCATCAGCTTTGTGTTGCAGCCGGAAATCGCAGCCCTGATCAGCGAAGACATTGGTTACGCGACGCCTAATCAGGCCGCGCTTGAGTTGCTGGATGAGTCCGTTGCTAACGACCGAGCTAGCTACCCGACCGATGCGGATATGGAGAATGCTGAATTCCAGGCGGATATCGGTGATGATGCTTTGCAGATCTACGCAAAGTTCTGGGAAATGCTGAAATCCGGCCGTTGAGGCCTCCTGCCAGGGCGGCCCAGTGCCGCCCTGAATTCTTCCCGCCAGAATAGTTCTGTAACTGCTGCCTACGGTTTATACTGAAAACATAGCGTCCAACAGCAGGTTTCGCTTTGCGCCCCTCTTCCTGTCGCACTTTATTCTGCCTTGCCACACTCGTTTTGGCGCTCTGCCTGTCCCAACCGGCGTTGTCTGCCATGCAGCCAGTGGATGAAGGGTGGCAATATCGCTGGGGCGACTCCCCTTTCCTGGCTGACGGCACACCGCTTTGGCTGGACGAACCGGACAGCGACAAACACTGGCACGACATTGCCTTCCCTTCCAACCCTCCTGGCCGCAAGGGGCAAGAACATGTCTGGTTCCGGGTGACGTTACCGGAAGGGGAGTGGTATGCGCCGGCACTTTACATCTACAGCGTCGATATCATCCTGCAGGTCTGGTTCCGGGGCGAGTTGCTGTATCAGTACGGCACCTTCGACGAGCATGGACGTGGCAAATTCGAGGGCTGGCCCTGGCACGAGATTCCGTTGCCCGATGGCTACGAAGGCGAAACCATGTACTTCCGTGTGTTCTCCAATTACACGGATATCGGGTTATGGGGTGAGGTGGCCATTCTCGACCACCCGGACCTGGTGCTGCACATCGTCAGCAATTCGGCTGAGAGCCTGGTCATTGCAGCGTTGTCCGGACTGATTGCACTTCTTGCTCTGGTGTTTGCCCTGATTCAGCGACGCCAGAGAAGTTTTGCCAGCATTGCGCTGTTTGCCTTCCTGACCGGCGTGATGCTGCTGGCGGAAAGCCAGGCAAGTTTGCTGATCCTGTATCAGCCACTGCTGTGGGACTATCTGGCAGCGGGCTCTTATTATTTGATTCCGGTTGCACTGGCGCTCTTGCTTAGCCAGTGGCTCGACGCCCGGCGCCCCCGCCTGGTTCGCTGGCTGATGTGGCTGCATCTGGTGTTTGCGGCCCTTGCCCTTATGTTGGCGCTACTCGGGTTGGTGAACCTGTCCTCCACATTCCCGGTGTTTGACGGTGTTTTGCTGATCTCCCTGGCATTAATGGTCGCGGTGGTTGTCAGGAATTTCAGTAGCCTGTATCGGGAGCAGCAAGTATTCCTGTTCACCTGTGGCGTGTTCATTGTTCTGCTGATTCTGGATATGGCGGTTGCCCATGGCTTTCTCCCCTGGGGGCGGGTGCCGGTCAGTTGGGGGGCGCTGGCGTTCTCGCTGGCGCTTATCAGTATTTCGGTGTGGCATTACGGTAAAACCCAACAGGCGTTGCATCAGTTGACCGTTCAACTGGAACACAAGGTGGCTGAGCGCACTGCTCGAGCTGAAGCGCTTGCTGAGCGAGAGGTAGAGCGGTCAAGGCTGTTAGCGCTGGAGAGCAAGAAAAGTCAGAAATTGGCAGATACCATTGCTGCCCTGCAGGACTGTGCGGGTGTGGAAGAGGCTTTCCAGCCTTTGCTTCAGGCGCTACCGCAACTGTACTTGCCGATTGCCGGCTGTTTCTACCGGCGCAACCCGGGTGGCGGCTATGATCGGGCCAGCCTCTGGGGTAGATCCGCTGCCAATACCTTTCCACCCAGCCTGACACAGGATCTTTCCGGCCTGACGGAGACCGTTTTGCCCGTGCGGAGCCAGGACGTACCTGCACAACTCTGTTTCCTGCTCCGGATTGAACCAGCCCAGTTCGGGAATGTTCCTGAGGGCGTGTTGCTTTTGGAGCGCCCGAATCTGCCAGACGTCGTGAAGGATTATGGCACCGCCCGGGTGGTTGCCTGGGTGTATCAGTCTGTCGAGAAGATCGGGATTACCCTGTCAGGGTTGGCCCTGCGATCCGAATTGCAACGGTTTTCCTATGAGGACAGCCTGACGGGTCTTAAAAATCGGCGCTACTTTGATGAGTTATTCCGACATGAGCGGGAGGTCGCCATCCGCTCAGAGCGCCCACTGAGCCTTCTGATTTTCGATATCGACCACTTCAAGCGCTTCAACGACAGTCATGGCCATGATGCCGGAGATGAGGTTCTGCGAATGGTTGGGAGAGTCCTTGAGAACTGTTTTCGCGGGAGCGATACGGTATGCCGTTATGGGGGAGAGGAGTTTACGGTTCTGATGCCTGGGGCGTCACGGGAGGAAGCCCGCCAGCGGGCGGAAAATCTTCGGGTAACCATCGCCGAATCTCAGGTTGAATACCTTGGAAAGCAGTTGGGCAACCTGACGATATCGGCAGGTATTGCATGCTGGCCGGAAAGCAGCCCGGAGTTCGACGAGCTGTTCCGGGCAGCCGACCGGGCGCTTTATCAGGCCAAGGCCGCTGGCCGTAACCGTGTGGTTACGGCCAGCGTTTGAGCTTAATGCCAGATGTTGCTGTCGATTTTCTCGTGCAGCTCCGGGTAATCCTTTGACTTGAAGTGGGGCACCAGTCCCTCTTTCCGTTGGGCCAGGTAGTCCTTGGTCAACTTGGCTACCGTGCCGGACAGCAGCACAATCGCCACCAGGTTGATGGCCGCCATAAGTCCCATCGAGGCATCCGCAGCATTGAATACCGTCACCACGGCTTCATAGCCACCCCAGATCACCATGGCCAGGGCTGCCAGGCGAAGCAGGGTGAGCCCGAGGGTGCTGCCGCCTTTCAGGTAGATCAGGGCGTTCTCGGCATAGGTGTAGTTGGCCACGATGGACGTGAAGGCAAAAAACAGGATGGCGACGGCAATAAAGTAGCCACCGAATTCACCCAGGTGGACTTCCATGGCCTGCTGGGTCAGTTGCGTGCCGGTGATGCCCGAACCGGGCTCCAGCACGCCGGCCAGCAGAATCATCACGGCTGTGGCGGTACAGATAATGATGGTGTCGACAAACACACCAAATGCCTGAACAAGGCCCTGTGACGACGGGTGGTGCGGTGCCGGTGTGGCGGTGGCCGCGATATTGGGGGCAGAACCCATGCCGGCTTCGTTAGAGAACAGGCCCCGCTTGATGCCGTTAAGCATCGCGGCGGTCACCGAGCCGGCGGCGCCACCGGCGGCTTCTTCCAGGCCGAAGGCGCTTTTGACGATCATCGTCAGAATGCCCGGTACCTCGGTGATGTTCATGGCCATCACACCTAGCGCCAGCAGCACATAGGCGCCCGCCATAAACGGCACTACGAACTCGGCAAAGCGAACGATCTTGCGCAGACCACCAAAAATCACGATGCCGGCGAGCGCCGCGATGACTACACCAACACCCAGTTTGGGTGCACCAAAGGCACCCTCCATGGCGTCGGCGATGGAGTTTGCCTGCACAGCGTTGAACACCAGGCCAAACGAGATGATCAGGCAAACTGCGAAAATGGCCGCTGCCCAGGGGGCTTTCAGGCCCTTGGCAATGTAAACCGCCGGACCGCCCCGATACTGGCCCTTGCCGTCACGCACCTTGTAAAGCTGCGCCAGGGTGCTTTCGGCATAGCCCGTGGCCATGCCCACCAGTGCGACCATCCACATCCAGAAAATGGCGCCGGCACCGCCGAGGTACAGGGCTACGGCCACGCCGGCCAGGTTGCCGGTGCCGACCCGGGAAGCAAGGCTGGTACACAGCGCCTGGAAGGGTGAGATGCCGTGAACGTCGCTTTCACGGGAACCGCGGATGGCCCTGACCATTTCGCCGAAATTGACGAATTGCAGAAAACCCAGGCGGATGGTGAAGAAGACACCGACGGCCAGCAGGCCGTAGACGAGGACATAACCCCAGAGAATCGAGTTGAGAAAATCGACAATTGCAGTCATGGGTAGACGCCTTGTGATTTGAGTTTTGTGAATTGAAAGAAACGCAAGGCGGGGGAGTCTAGCACGGTGAAAATCTGATCAGACTGCGGAAATCCGTGATTGCCAGAGGGCCGGTATTTTGCAATACCGGCCCGAGATTGCAGCATCAATGTCTGTTCAGACCACCAATACCGGGCATTTGGCATGGGACGCCACCCGGTGGGAAACACTGCCCAGGAACATGCCGTCTTTATCACTGTTGGTGCCCTTGGTACCAACGACGATCAGATCCGCCTCTTTGTCCTGGGCGAATTTTACGATCACCTTGGATGGCCGGCCGGCTTTCACAAAGCCGCGCACTTTGGTCGCGCCGTGTTCCTTGGCCAGTTCCTTGGCATGGTTCACCACTCCCTTGGCGTAATCCGACAGTACCTTGTCCGGAATGTCCATGTCGTCGGGGCGTCCGATCGACAATGACGCCTCGAACAGGCTGTGATGCTTGTAGACGCACAGGATGAAAATCTCGGCATCCGGAATCAGCTTTTGCAGGTCAATCGCCTTATCCAGTGCTTTCAGCGAGGTTTTGGAGCCGTCCACGGCTACCAGGATCCGTTTGAACATAGGTCTCTCCTGTTACTGGCCGGGGAACCCGGCTCAGTCTCGGTAAGCCAGGTCCCTCAGGAACAGGGCGATATCCGGGAAGGCAATGATCAGCCCGGCAGCGGCCACCAGCATGAAGATAAACGGTGGCGTACCCCGGATCACTTCCATGTAGGGGCGTTTGAAAATGGCGATGGCGGTAAAGATGTCACAGCCAAACGGCGGCGTTGCGGAGCCTATGGCTACCTGCAGGGTGATCAGCACCCCTACCAGAACCGGGTCCAGCCCGGTTGCCTGGATGGCTGGCGCAAAGATGGGGGTGAGCACCAGGATGACCACGATCGGGTCAACAAACATGCAGGCGATAAAGAAGGCAATACAGATGGCAATCAGCACACCCACCGGGCCGGCTTCGTTCACGCCGACGGTTTCCAGAATGGCTTGGGGAATCTGGGCGAAGGAGATAATCCAGGAGAAACCATTGCCAACGGCAACCAGAATAAACACCACGGCGGTGATCAGGCCGGTGGACTTGGCGATCTTGTAAACGTCTTTGAGCTTCAGGGAGCGGAAGATCACGAACTCCAGCAGGAAGGCGTAAAGTACGCACACGGCAGCGGCTTCGGTCGGGCTGAAAATGCCGCCGTAGATACCGCCAACAATGATCACCGGGAACATCAGCGGCCAGGAGGCATCCCGCACTGACAGCGCCCGTTGTTTCCAGCTGGCCTTTTCTTCGGTTGGCACATTGTGCTTGTACGCATAGAACAGGCAGTACAACGAGAACATGAACAGGATCAGAACGCCCGGACCAATACCGGCAATGAACAGTTCGGCAATGGAGGTTTCGGAGATAACCCCGTAGATAATCATCCCGATACTGGGGGGAATCAGGAACGCGATGTCACTGGCGTTGATGATCAGTGCGAGCGTGAACGGGTCAGAATAGCCCGCTTTCAGCATTTTCGGGCGAAGTGGCGACCCAACGGCCACCACCGTGGCCTGGGTAGACCCGGAAACTGCCCCAAACAGGGTGCAGGAAGTGGCGGTACTGATGGCCAGGCCACCTTTGATGTGGCCGATGAAGGACATCACCATATTGATCAGCCGGTCGGCCGACTGGCCCCGGGTCATGATATCGGCGGCCAGGATAAACATGGGTACCGCAATCAACGACGCCGGCCGGATACCACCCATCATTTGCTGGATGAAGGTTTGCATCTGGCCGAAGCCGTCGAACATCATTACAAAGCCAACCACCGCCGCGGTGGTCAGTGGGATCATCATCGGGAAGCCCAGCAGCAGTAGCCCGATCATGATCAACATCAGAATGGTTGCCATAAGTAATCTTCCTGTTCCTTATCGGGTTACGGCTGTCTCAGACCTCGGACTCGGTATCAGCGTAGCCATCCACCACGCCGGTTGAGAGGTAGACGTCCTTGCTGGTGAGGTTCTTGATGGCTGTCAGGAAATACTGGATACCGGTAATGGCGAAACCGATGGGCGCCCAGATGTAGATGATCCAGATAGGTATGCCCAGGGCAGGCAAAATGCGGCCACGGCCATACAGAGTTTCGATGTAGCCGTAGGCGTGGTAACACAAGAAAAACATCACCACCGAGGTGAACAGGGCGATGAAGATCATCAGAACCTTGCGCGCTTTGGCGGGCAGGGCGTCGTAGACCGCAGACATCCGGATGTGGCGGCCATGGCGGGCGGCATAACCAATGCCGGCGAAGGTGATCAAGATGATCAGAATACGGTTGATCTCACCAGAGAAGAACAGCCCTTCTCCGAACACAAAACGCCCGATAACGTTGGCGCAGGTGTTGATGGCCATGAGGATAACGCCGGCGGCCAGCATGACGGCTTCAATCTTGGCGATCCATTCGTCGATGGTGCCCAGAAAGCCCGGTAGACCGGACTCATAGCTGCCGGTATCGTCTTCAACAACCTCCTGGGGATGTTCAGACATAGATTCCTCTCCAGAATCATTTGCTCCCGGCCGGTAAAGACCCCGGCGGGGCGGGGGTTAAACCAGGGCCGGACATCAAAGGGTGGCGAAGTGCCACCCTTTGAATCCTGCCGTTTTACTGTCCCTGAACGGCTTCGAGGTCGGCCTTGAACTGGTCAAGCAGTTGCTTGCCACGTTCGCCGGTCATGTTGATGAAGCGCTCTTCCACCTGCGGGGCGCGGGCGCGGAAGGCTTCAATCTGCTCGTCGTTCAGGCGGGTAACGGTAACCCGATCACTGGCTGCCTGGATTTTCTCCAGGGCTTCATCGGCCAGGCCATCGATGTGAACGATGATTTCCTCAAAGGCGTAGTCCGCAGCATCGCGAACCAGCTTTTTGTCTTCATCAGACAGGCCGTTGTAGAAATTCTGGTTCGCCATCATGGCGGTGGTGAACCAGCCGTGGCCGGTGAATACCAGGTTCGGGGATACCTCGTACAGACCACCGGATTCAATCCAGAAAATCGGGTTCTCCTGACCCTGGATCATGTTGGTCTGCAGGGCACCGTACACTTCACCCCAAGGCAGCGGCGTGGGTGTGGCACCAAAGGCGGAATAGGTTTCAGACAACAGCGGGTTAGTCATTACCCGGATTTTCTTGTTGCGGAATTCTTCCGGTGAGGTGACTGGCTCATCTACCGTGACCACCATTTCACCCTCGGGGTACATCTTCAGCAGTTCCAGGCCCTGTTCGGAATAGAGCTCCGGGAAGTCTTCGTTGATGGCCTTGGATTCCCGGAAAAACTTGATGACCGTTTCCATGTCGGTCGGCATCAGGTAGGGAATGAAGAAGATCTGTGCTTCGGGAATCAGGGAGCCGGTGAAGCCTGGTGACTGGTTTACGAAGTTGAGAATGCCAGCCTGGGTTTGCTCCATGATGTCATCAGACTCGCCCAGCTCGCCGAAGCGGAACACCTGGACCGTGTGGTCGGAATTCTCCTCAACGTATTCCTTGAATTTGTAGGCGTAAACGTCCTGAACATCACCCTCGTATTCTTCATGGGCATAGCGCCAGTTGGCTGCGTTTACCGAGTTTGCCGCAGTGATCGCTGCAAAGGCGAACGCCGAAAAACCGGCCAGTTTCCTGAATTTACTTGTGTTGCTCATCGCGCTGTCTCCGTTTGTTTTTTTGCTGAAATCCTTTGTTACATTATTAAAGACTGGCAAAACATGAGGGTTTTCGCAAGGAAATGGCCAAAATCAGATAATTCAGGCGACAGGTTTTATTGGTATCGCAAGTCTATGAATTTTCGATTTATTCGGTTTTCTGTCTTACTCAGGGGAGGAAAAAATTGAATTTTTGATGGCGGGCAGGTGGATGACAGGCGGCCTTGTGGCCGCCTGTCATGTTACGTTAACCGCCCGGTACCCAGGTGTTACACCAGCCATCGGCATTGACCAGTACATCGCTGAACTGCGGGTGGCGGCAACCGCCCCATCCCCCGGAAACTTCCCCGGCCCAAAACGCACAGTTGGAACACTTGTTTCCATCCTGATATTTCTCATGATCGCTGGTACTACCGTCGTTCACGTAGTCCAGTGCATGGCCGTCCTCCGCTCTCGGCTTCTCGGCTCGGGCTGCCGGAACGTGTGTAGCTACCCGTGCCAGTGGAACGGCAGCGACACCTAACGCGGCAGTGCGCAGGAATACCCGTCGACTTTTATTGAAATCGCTCATTGGTAACTCCTTTCTCTCTCATCATTTGTGGATTGCCCTGCCGGAACCGGGGTTCAGGCAACGGCGAGGGCAGCAGAACCACCCTACCAAAATGATTCGGTCATGCACGGCGTTTGGATGACATCGGTTAATGATGACGCGGGTTTAATCCGGTGTTCATGAGAAAGGCACGGAACTCATCAGCAACCCGGGAAACGCTGTGCTCCAGCCGGTGGTTGTCGGGTAACAGCAGGATTGGCAGGTTCTGCGCTTGCGCCAGTTCAATGACCGGCATAGGTGGCACCACGTCGTCCTGCCAACCGTGGATGATCTGGGTATGCCGAGCCTGAATGCGAGGCCGGCTTTGGGGGTAATCGGGGAGGGCCAGGGCTGGCGCCAGCAGGAAACAGCCCAGTACCGGTGTGTCTGCACTGGTTTGCGCACACACCCAGCCGCCCATGCTGGAACCGGCAAGAATGGTCCGGGCCGGGTCAGCACCCGCTGCCGCCATGGCATCTCGCATTTGCCCAAGGCGCTGGGCCGGGTCTTTGGTGCTACGATGATCAATGGCTTCAGCGTGGACGCCGGCGAACGACTCCGCCACCGTTTTAAGGGCCTGGATCTTGGTACTCCCGGGGCCGCTTTCGAGCCCATGGGAAAGAAAAACGAAAGTTTCGGGTGCAGACACGGGATTTACTCCGGTGGTTGGTCAGGAACTTTGTCGTTAAGTCGGGTTATGAGCGGATTGCCACTCGCAATCGTATTCCTTCTTGTCAGCAGAAAAGGAGTCTAACAATGCACACGACACGATGGCAGCGGTGGTCGCTGATCGCCCTTATGGTTGCTGCTTTGCCAGCATGGACCGCCGAGTGCCCCGCGTTTCTCGACCATGACCAGCGCAAGCTGCACTCCAGGGATTCCGTCAACCTGTGTGACCTGGCCGCCGGCCAGCCGATGCTGGTTGTGAACACCGCAAGCCGTTGCGGTTATACCGGCCAGTTTGAGGGGCTCGAAGCGCTGCATCAGACATTCCGCGACAAGGGCCTGGTTGTGGTGGGCTTCGCCAGCGATGATTTCCGGCAGGAGGCGAGCACCGAAGAAGAAGCCGCCGAGGTTTGTTTCGTCAACTTTGGTGTCACCTTCACGATGATCGCGCCCGGGCCGGTGACCGGTACCCAGGCGAACCCTGTGTTCCGCGAGATCAACCGTCAGAGCCAGCCGCCGCGCTGGAACTTCACCAAATACGTACTGGACCGGGACGGCAAGGTCACCGCCAGCTTCCCCAGCCGGGTTCGCCCGGACGATCCTCAGTTAATGGAAGCCATTGAAGAGGTGCTCTGATCCCGGGTTTGCGCCAGGATGTCGAGAGCATGACGGCGCTGTGCCGGGTCATAGATATCGACGGTGAACATCAGTTCGTCTACGTGGATATCCGCCAGCAGGTTATCGAGCTGTTGGCGTATGTCACCGGCGTTGCCCATCACCTGTAACCCCAGGAAATCCAGTACGCTGGCCTTCTCACCGGCATTCCACAGGCCGTCCATGGATGCAACCGGCGGTTTCATCCACAGGGGCTGGCCACGGAACAGAGACAGAATGCGCTGGTAACTGGTGGTGGCCAGAAACTTTGCCTGATCCAGGGAGTCGGCGGGGATCGCCGGTATGGCCAGCATGGCGTAGGGCTGTTCCAGTTGCTCGGAGGGTTGGAAGTTGTCCCGGTAAACCCTCAGGGCTTCCCGGTACAGCCTTGGGGCGAAGTGCCCAGCGAAGGCATAGGGCAGGCCCCGCGCTGCTGCCAGCTGGGCGCTGAACAGGCTTGAGCCCAGAAGCCAGATGGGCACCTCGGTGCCCGCCCCGGGAATCGCCTTGACCGGTTGGCCCGGTTGCAGGGGGCCGAGCAGGCTTTGCAGGCGGGCCACATCTTCCGGGAACTGTTCTGCTCCCAGGCCTTCACGGCGCAGCGCCCTGGCCGTGATCGGGTCGGTACCCGGTGCCCGGCCAAGGCCAAGGTCAATGCGCCCCGGATAAAGGCATTCCAGGGTGCCAAACTGTTCAGCGACCACCAACGGCGGGTGATTGGGCAGCATGACGCCGCCAGAGCCAACCCGAATGGTGTTGGTTCGGCCAGCGATATGACCCACCAGCACAGACGTGGCGGAACTGGATATGCCCTCCATGTTGTGGTGTTCGGCCAGCCAGAACCGCTTGAAGCCCAGTGTTTCGGCATGTTGGGCGTAGGCAACACTGTTTGCCAGCGTGGTGCTCACCGAATCACCTTCGCGGACGGAGGCCAGTTCGAGCAGGGAATAATCGGGCAGGGTAGGCATAGTTCTCCGATATGATGAGCTTCGAGACCACTGACAGTGGTGTTTCTTATGTGTATTTTCAAGGATAGTCGAGATTGACTTCCTTTCGTCTGGAACATCCACGTCCCGAATTAAGTGGCTCTCTACTAGGAGAAATAGGTGAACAATCCCAGCGATTATTATGAAAACGATACCACCCTGGCCCAGTATCTGGAGTTTCACTTTGGTGAATCCTGGCATGGCGAGGCGAATTTCCCGAAAGAGCTGGCGGAGGCTGCCCTGGAGGCACTGAATGGCCGTGAAACCTGTCGGGCGCTGGATATCGGCTGTGCGGTGGGGCGAACCACGCTGGAACTGGCCCGCCATTTTGATCATGTCGATGGCGTCGATTTTTCCCAGACCTTTGTGAACACCTGCCGGGATGTTGTGGCCAGCGGTAGGGCCCGCTACGCCAGGCCGGAAGAGGGTGAGCTGGTCAGTTATCAGGAGCGCTCACTGGCGGCACTGGGTCTGGCAGAAGCGGCTCAACGCGTCGCTTTCCACCAGGGCGATGCCTGCGATCTGGGGCAGGACTACCGGGATTATGATCTGGTGCTGGCGGGTAACCTGATCGACCGGTTATACAAGCCGTCCCTGTTTCTTGAAACCATCCACGAGCGGATCAATGATCTGGGTTTGCTGGTGATCGCATCACCTTACACCTGGCTGGAAGACTACACGCCGAAATCCGAGTGGGTGGGCGGTTACCTGAAAAACGGTGAGCCTTTCACCACGCTCGACGGCCTGAAGGATATGCTGGCGTCTCATTTCAAGTTGTTGGGCGAGCCACGAAGCCTACCGTTCGTGATCCGGGAAACCCGTAACAAATTCCAGCACAGCTTTTCAGAACTGACCATCTGGGAAAAGTTGCCGGCCTGACGAGCGCTGTCACTGAACGGTCATGTTCGGGTGTTAATTTAAAGACTCATCAGGACGACACGCATTGTGTTGGTGCATCGTGTGAATACTTTGGCCGGGGAACTCCCCCGGCTTTTTTATGCCTGCTCGTCAGCGTTGTGCCGTTCCCGGCGCAAGGCCCGCTGTTTGCGCCGTTCGTTTTCCGAGTGTTCCGAGATGGTCTGCTGGACAAACTCGATGTGGTGGCCGGCAATGGCCCGGGCATCCTCGGCCCTTCCTTCCATGATTGCCTGAAACAGCCGGGAATGCTGGTCTACCAGGCCCTGCCGGGTTTTGGCGGCCCTGGCATACATGCCGCCGATGTTGGTCACAATGTTGTTCTTGAGCATGTTGAACAGGTTACGCATGGTGTGCATCAGCACCACATTATGGCTGGCCTCGGCGATGGCCATGTGGAAGCGGGCGTCCGCTGCGCCTTCGGCTTCCAGGTTGTTGCCGGAGCTGTCACGGTAACAGGCATCCAGGGCGGTCCAGGCTTGAGTGAGGTACTGGCGGTCAACTTCGGTGGCTCTTTGCGCTGCGTAAAAGGCGCAGTCTGCTTCCAGCGTGCGGCGAAATTCCAGCAGGTCGCGATGGGCTTCCGGGTGCGTCTCCAGCAACTTGATCAGTGGGTCACTGAAACTGGCACCCAGCGTTTCGGTGACAAAGTTGCCCCCTCCCTGGCGGCTGTGGAGCAGGCCTTTGGCGGCCAGTTTCTGGATTGCTTCTCTCAACGATGGCCGGGACACACCGAATTGCTCTGCCAGCACCCGCTCCGGAGGTAACTGCTGGCCCGGTTGCAATGTGCCTTCCAGAATCATGGTTTCCAGTTGCTCAACGATGGTGTCGGCGAGGCGCCTGGGCGCCACCTGATTGATGGCCATGTACGGCTCCGGTTGATAAATAAATTGGTCTTACCAATAAATATTAGCCTGCTTTGTTCTTGTTTTCCCAGTAAAACCCATAGGCAATTAGACGAATGTCGAACGCTCTGCTTTTGACAGCCCAAAGGGTGTTCAAATAACGTACTTGGACAGACTTGTAAATTGGTATTACCAATTATCCAAAAATAGTATCCAACAACAATACTCTGGAGAAAATCATGTCGTCCGGATTGCTCGCCCTGTTGGCATTTGCCCCGATTCTGCTGGCCGGAATCCTTCTGATTGGCCTGCGTTGGCCTGCCCGCCGCGCCATGCCCGTGGTGTTCCTGGTCACTGCGCTGATCGGTTACAGCGCCTGGGATATGACCCTGAACCGTATTCTGGCCTCCACCCTGCAGGGTCTGGTGATTACCATTGGACTGCTGTGGATTATCTTCGGCGCTATTTTACTGCTGAACACGCTGAAACATTCGGGGGCCATCACCACCATTCGGGCGGGCTTTACCAACATCACCCCGGACCGCCGTATTCAGGCGATTATCATTGTCTGGCTGTTCGGCAGCTTCATCGAAGGCGCCTCCGGCTTCGGCACGCCGGCGGCCATTGCCGCGCCTCTGCTGGTGGCTGTGGGCTTCCCGGCCATGGCGGCTGTGATGCTGGGCATGATGGTGCAGAGCACGCCGGTGTCCTTTGGTGCCGTGGGCACCCCGGTGGTGGTTGGTGTAACCACGGGTCTCGACCGTGCCACGATTACCGAGCGACTGGAGGCTCTGGGCTCCAACTGGGATGCGTACCTGCAGCTGATCACCTCGGAAGTGGCCATCACCCACGCCGTTGTCGGTGTGGTTATGCCGTTGCTGATGGTGACCATGATGACCCGCTTCTTCGGCAAGAACAAAAGCTGGAAAGAAGGATTGGAGGTGCTCCCGTTTGCCCTGTTTGCCGGCGTTGCCTTTGTTGTGCCCTATGCGCTGACCGGTGTGATTCTGGGGCCGGAGTTCCCGTCTCTGCTGGGTGGCCTGATTGGCCTGGCGATCGTGACCATGGCGGCGAAAAAAGGCTTCCTTATGCCCAAAAACGCCTGGGATTTTGCCGACCGCAAGGACTGGCCCTCCGAGTGGCTGGGCAGTATCGAGATGAAACTCGAAGACATCGCGGCCAAGCCCATGAGCGGTTTCCGCGCCTGGGTGCCCTACGTACTGGTGGGCGTCGTGCTGGTACTGAGCCGGACCGTCGACCCGATCAAACAGGCCTTCACCAGCGTTGGTGTATCGTTCTCGAATATTCTGGGTGAGGCAGGCATCAATGCCGGTGTTCAGCCTCTTTACCTGCCGGGCGGTATCCTGGTGATGGTTGTTCTGGCAACCTTCTTCATTCACCGCATGAGCGCTCGTGCCCTTGGGAATGCCGTCAAGGAATCCAGTGGTGTGCTGTTGAGCGCAGGCTTTGTTCTTCTGTTTACGGTGCCGATGGTGCGGATCCTGATCAACTCGGGCGTTAACATGTCCGATTTGCCCAGTATGCCGCTGGCCATGGCCACCTGGGCCGCCGATGCCGTGGGTGGTATCTATCCGCTGCTGGCACCGACCGTGGGTGCGCTGGGTGCCTTTCTGGCGGGTTCCAACACCGTATCCAACATGATGTTCAGTCAGTTCCAGTTTGGTGTCGCTGAAAGCCTCGGCCTGTCCACCGCCCTGATGGTGGCGGTGCAGGCCGTGGGTGCCGCTGCCGGTAACATGGTGGCCATTCATAACGTGGTGGCCGCCTCAGCCACGGTGGGGCTGTTGGGCCGTGAAGGACAGACCCTGCGCAAGACTGTGTGGCCGACCCTATACTACCTCTTGGCGACCGGTTTGATTGCACTGCTGGCGGCCTATGGCCTGGGTGTAATGGACCCGTTAATGAGCCGGTAACGCTGACATAACAATGACGGGCGGGCGGCCGGTGGCCGTATCGCCCGGAGGCAATGACTGATGAGTGAGCTGTTCTACGATGCCGCCCCCAACGCCACCCGTGTGGCTCCGGAGCGCCCCAAGCCCCGGACCTACTCGGCAAAGCCGGCCGAGGTCACGCTGTTTGGTACCTGCGTGGTGGATTTGTTCTTCCCCGAGGCCGGGCTGGACGCCATCCGCCTGCTGGAACGGGAGGGTATTCGCGTACATTTTCCGCAGGCGCAGTCTTGCTGCGGCCAGCCGGCCTGGACCTCTGGTTACGTGAATGAGGCCCGGGAGGTGGCGCGGGCACAGCTCAATCTGCTGGATAATGGCTTGCCGGTGGTGGTGCCTTCCGGTTCCTGTGCCGGCATGTTCCGGCAGCATTATCATGAAGTGTTTGCCGAAGAGCCGGATACCCTCGAGCGTGTTGAAAGCCTGGCCGAGCGCACGTTCGAGCTGACCGAATTCCTGTTGCATGTATGTAAAGTGGACTGGCAGGACCTGGGCCAGCCCACGCAGATTGCCCTGCACACCTCCTGCTCTGCCCGTCGGGAAATGAACACTCACGTGCACGCCCGAGAGCTGCTGGGAAAACTGGCCAACGTGCAGCGGTTGGACCACGACCATGAAAGCGAGTGCTGTGGTTTCGGTGGTACGTTCTCGGTGCGCATGCCGGAAGTCTCCGGCGCCATGGTGCTGGACAAAACCCGTTCGCTACGGGAGTCCGGCGCGGTGGAAATGGTCACCGCCGATGGTGGCTGCCTGCTCAACATCAATGGCTCCCTGGAAAAACAGCAACAGGCCTTCCGGGGCCGGCATCTGGCCAGCTTCCTGTGGGAGCGGGTCAGTGGTGAGGTGACGCCATGAGCCAGCGCATACCCATTAAGGAGCTGACCGACAGCTTCCGTGGCCGCGCTGTGGGTGCCCTGGCGGACGACCAGCTGCGCACCAACTTCCGGGTGGCTATGGATTCGCTGATGAAAAAGCGCGCCGATGCTTTCCCGGATGAAGACGAGCGCGAAGGCTTGCGGGAACTGGGTAACCACATCAAGGCCCGGGCCCTGTCCCGGTTGCCGGATTTACTGGAGCAGCTGGAAGCCAAACTGACCGCCAACGGTGTCAAGGTCCACTGGGCCGAGACCACCGAAGAGGCCAACCGGATTGTCCACTCCATCATTGAGGCGAAGCAGGGCTCTCAGGTGGTGAAGGGCAAGTCCATGGTCAGCGAAGAAATGGAGATGAACGACTACCTGGCCGAACGCAACATCGAGTGCCTGGAGTCCGACATGGGCGAGTACATCGTCCAGCTGGATGGCGAAAAGCCCTCCCACATCATCATGCCGGCGATTCACAAGAACCGCTTTCAGGTCTCCAAACTGTTCCACGACAAACTGGGCGTGGATGAGACCGAGGATGTGAACGAACTGATCCAGATTGGCCGCCGCACCCTGCGCCAGAAATTCCTTGAAGCGGATGTCGGGGTCTCCGGCGTCAACTTCGCCATTGCCGAAACCGGCACCTTGCTGCTGGTGGAGAACGAAGGCAATGGCCGCATGAGCACCACGGCGCCGCCAGTGCACATTGCCGTCACCGGCATCGAAAAAGTGGTGGAGAACCTGCGGGACGTGGTGCCCCTGTTGTCCTTGCTGACCCGTTCCGCATTGGGCCAGCCCATCACCACCTACGTGAACATGATTTCCGGCCCCCGCAAGGCGGATGAGCTGGATGGTCCGGAAGAAGTGCATCTGGTGTTGCTGGACAATGGTCGCAGCGGCGCTTTCGCCGATGCCCAACTGCGCCAGACATTAAACTGTATCCGCTGCGGCGCGTGCATGAACCATTGCCCGGTGTATACCCGGGTGGGCGGCCATACCTACGGTGAGGTGTATCCGGGGCCGATCGGCAAGATCATTACGCCGCACATGGTGGGCTTGCATAAGGTGCCCGACCATCCCAGCGCGTCGTCATTGTGTGGTGCCTGTGGCGAAGTGTGCCCGGTGAAGATTCCGATTCCGGAAATGCTGCAGCGATTGCGGCAGGAAAACGTGAAAAGCCCGGCGGAGCAGCCGAAAGTGAAAGATGGCGGTGCCAAATACTCCCGCAAGGAGCGGGCGATCTGGCGCTTCTGGGCAAGACTGAACACGTCGCCGGTGTTCTACTGGTTGTTCCTGTGGGGCGCGACCCGCTTGCGCAAGCTGGCACCGAAAAACGTCGGCCCATGGACCGAGAACCACTCAGCACCGGTGCCGGCCCGCCGGTCGTTGCACGATCTGGCCAAAGCCCATCTGAATCAGGGGGATCGGTGATGAGCGCTCGCAGCAATATTCTGAACAAACTTCGTGCCGGCCTGGCCGGCACCACGCCCCGGCCTGATGATTTTGACGAGGGTCTGGTTACAACTCCCTGGCAGTACGCCCCGGAAGACCGGATTACCCGCCTGCGCACTTTGATGGAAGCGGTACACACCGAGGTTCATCAGGTCACCAGCGCCCAGTGGCCTGCCAAAGTGCAGGAATTGCTGGAGAGCCGAGGTCTGGGCAACCTGCTATATGCCCCAGGCACCGCCCATGGCAGACAGCTGGCGGTGCACTGGCAGAGGAGCAGTGCGAAAGTTCAGTTGATGGTCTACGACCGGCCCATCGAGGAATGGAAAGATGAGTTGTTCTGGAAGGTGGATGCCAGCATAACCGGTACTGTGGGCGGCATTGCAGCCACCGGGTCCCTGGTGCTCTGGCCGGACCGTCATGAACCGCGCCTGATGAGCCTGCTGCCGCCGTTGCACATAGCCCTGCTCAAGGCCAGTGAGGTGGAAGATAACCTGTACGGGATGATGCAAAAACACAACTGGTCCGCGGGTTTGCCCACGAACCTGTTGCTGGTCTCCGGCCCGTCCAAGACTGCGGATATCGAGCAGGTGCTGGCTTACGGTGCCCATGGCCCGAAAGAGCTGGTGGTCCTCATCCTTGAGGACGCCTGATCAGAGATCTTTGATTGCGGTGGTGGTTGCCTGAAGTACTTCCTTGGCATCACCTTTCACCATCAGGCTGTTGTCCCGAATGAACAGGCCGTTGGGAATGCCCGCGAAGCCGGCGGACAGGCTTCGCTTGACCACGACCACGGTTTTTGCCTTGTGAACATCCAGGATCGGCATGCCGAAGATGGGAGAGTTCGGATCTTCGGCGGCGGCCGGGTTCACCACGTCATTGGCCCCCAGAACGATGGCCACATCGGCCTGAGGCAGTTCCGGATTGATCGCCTCCATATCTTTCAGCTGATCATAGGGAATCTCAGCTTCCGCCAGCAGCACATTCATGTGCCCCGGCATGCGCCCGGCAACCGGGTGAATGGCGTAGCTGACTTTGGCACCACGGCCCTCAAGCTGGTTGGCCAGTTCCTTGACCGCGTGCTGGGCCTGCGCCACCGCCAGGCCATAACCCGGCACCATGACCACATTGCGGGCGCCGTCCAGCAGCAGGGCCAGATCGTCAGGCGTGGCGTATTTCACCTTGCCATCGTAGAACTCGCCTTCGTCCTGCTTGCTGGCGCTGTTGCCAGTGGCGCCGAAGACGCCACCGAATAGCACGTTGGGCAGGGAACGGTTCATGGCTTTGCACATGATGGCCGTCAGGATCAGCCCCGATGCACCCACCAGGGAACCGGTGATGATCAGCCCCTGGTTGCCCAGCACAAAACCGGTTGCGGCGCCGGCGAGCCCCGAGTAGGCGTTCAACAGTGCCACCACCACCGGCATATCGGCACCGCCAATCGGCTGGACCAGCCCAACCCCGAGCAGGAGGCAAAGGCCGATAAGTGCAGCCAGTGCCAGTGGGCTGGTGCTGGCTTCGGTCGTGAACAGAACGGCACCAATCAGAGCTGCGACCAGTGTGATCAGTGTGACGCTGTGCCACAGGCGGTTATTGCGACTATCACCAAGGTTGCCTTTCAGCTTCAGCACCGCCACCACCGAGCCGGTCAATGTCACGGAACCAATAATGATTGAGACAAGAATCGCTGCCGTCCAGCCACTGTTGCCGGCGCCGGACACGGCCACGGTCTGCATCCAGGTGCTGGCGGCCACCGCGACCGACGCGCCCCCGCCAATACCGTTCAGGCTGGCCACCAGTTCAGGCATTTCGGTGGTGGCGGTGCGCCTGGCCAGCCAGATACCGATGCTGCCGCCCAGAATCATACCGGCGAGGATAGCGGCGTAGTTAATGATTCCCTGGTGCAACAGGGCGGAGACAACGGCGATCAGCATACCGATTGCGGCGATCTGGTTGCCGCGAACCGCGGTTTTCGGGCGGGTCATGCCTTTAATGCCAAGAATGAAGCAAACCGCCGCAGCCAGGTAAGACAGGTTGATTAATGCAAACATGATTATCCCTTTCGCTTAAACATATTCAGCATGCGATCTGTAACCATGAAGCCGGCTACAATGTTGATGCTTGCCAGAGTCACAGCAATAAAACCGAGCACGCCGGCAACATTGGGAGAGAGGTCCGAACTGCCAGCGCTGATGATGGCGCCCACGATGACGATCCCGGAAATGGCGTTGGTGCCACTCATCAATGGCGTGTGGAGTGTTGGTGGCACCTTGTTGATCAGTTCAATGCCAACAAACAGTGCCAGAATGAAAATGGTGAAGCTGAGGACAAACAGTTCCATCAGGCGGTTTCCTTGCTTTCGGTGGGTTCGTTTTTTGGGGCGGAAGGCTCAGCGCCGTGAAGCACCTGTCCGCCCTGGGTGACCAGGGTTGCGGACACAATGTCGTCGTCAAAGTTGGGGACAAGCTGCCCGGCTTTGGTCATGTTGAGAAGGAAGGCGGTTATGTTCCTGGTCAGCAGTTGGGAGGCATGAACCGGCACCCGGGAAGGGTGGTTGGCGTGCCCGACAAGTGTTACCCCATCCACCACGATTTTTTTATTCAGTACGGTGCCCTCTACGTTGCCACCTTTATCGGCCACCAGGTCGACAATCACCGAGCCACTCTTCATGCGATGAATCATGTCGCTGTTAATCAGTTTCGGTGCCTGTTTGCCTGGAACCGCCGCGGTCGTGACCACCATATCCGCCCGTGCAACACAATCTGCCAGTTGCTGGCGCTGTGCTGTATAGAAGGCTTCGCTCTGGGCTTTTGCATAGCCGCTGTCGCCGGAGGTCTCCGATGATGGCACCTGAATTTCGATAAAATCGGCTCCCAGGCTCTGAACCTGCTCTTTTACTTCTGGTCGCAGATCGTAAGCCTCGACTACGGCGCCCAGGCGCCGCGCGGTAGCGATGGCCATCAATCCGGCGACGCCGGCACCGATGACAAGCACCCGGGCCGGGTGAATGGTGCCGGCGGCGGTCATCAGCATCGGGAAGTATCGTGGCAGTGCCATGGCGCCGCTGAGCACGGCTCGATAGCCACTGATGCCGGCCATGGCACTCAGCACATCCATCGGCTGCGCCCGGGTTGTTCTGGGCACGAGGTCTAGCGCAAATGCCTGTACTTTTCTGGACGCAAACCGCTCCAGAAGTGGCTTGTTGAACCATGGGTTCAGCAAGCTGATGATCGTACTCCCTTCCTGAATAAGCTCGGCTTCCTCAAGGGAGGGGGCAAGCACTTTCAGAATGACGGATGCTTGCCGATACAGGGCACTGGCATCGTCAGCGATGATTGCGCCGGCATGGCGATAATCGTCATCGGTAAAGTGTGCGGCCAATCCAGCGCCGCTTTCGACGATGACTTCGTAGCCAGCTTCGAGCAGCGTCGAAACACCGGTTGGTATGATAGCGACCCGGTTCTCATTCGGGACTCGCTCTCGGGGTATGCCAATCATCATGCGTAAAGGCTCCGTTCAGTTTGAGTGTTTTCCATACCATTACCCAATGCCAGGGTGCTGAGGGTGTGCTTTCGGATGTCTGCCAGAAGCTGGTGATCCTGCTGCAGCGACTGGCCGTAGCTGGGGATCAGTGCCTGAAGGGTTTGTAGGGAGGCGCCCTGAACCAGTTCGGGCAGGCAGCGCTCTATCACATCGAGCATGGCGGCGACGCAGGTGGACGCGCCGGGCGAGGCGCCCAGCAGGGCTGCCAGACTGCCATCGCTGGTGCTCAGGACTTCCGTGCCGAACTCCAGTGAACCGCGGCCTTGGCTATCGGGTTTGATGATTTGCACCCGTTGCCCGGCTCTCACCAGCGCCCAGGCGTCGGGATCAATGTCCGGGATAAAACGCTGCAGTTGCTCAAGGCGAGATGATTTCGGGCTGAGCGACTCCTTGATCAGATAGCGGGTCAGTGGCCAGTTGTGGATAGCCACATCAAGCAGCGGCTTCAGGTTGTGGTGTCTTACCGACCGAACCAGATCCATCACGCCACCTTCTTTGAGAAAGCGTGTCGTGAAACCGGCGAAGGGACCGAACAGCAGAGCAGCCTTACCGTTGATAAAACGGGTATCGAGGTGCGGAACAGACATGGGCGGAGCACCCACCGGGGCCTGACTGTAGACTTTGGCGTTGTGCTGGAGTGCCAGGCTCTGGTCATTGCAAGCCAGCCATAGCCCGGAAACGGGGAAGCCGCCATACCCGCGGGCTTCCTGAACCCCCGCTTTTTGCAACAGGGGCAGCGCGGCGCCACCGGCGCCGATAAAGACAAAGCGGGCCGTGAGAACCTGTTGTTCGCCACTTTCATAATTGGTAAGCGTCACCCGCCATCCGCGGTTGTGACGTTCAAGCCCCGTCACCCGGCACTGAAGGCGGATGTCGCAGGCCCCGGACTGGGTGAGTGAACGCCCCAGCAGGCGGGTCAGCGAGCCGAAATTGACATCACTGCCATGCGTTACGCGGGTGGCTGCCGAGGGTGTGAATGTTTGCCGCGCTCCGTGGATCAGAGGCAGCCAGTCTGAGAGTGTCGAATCCTGATCGGTGAATTCCATACCCCGGAAAAGTGGGTGAGCCTGCAGGGCGCGGTGCCTGGCGCGCAGGAACCGGCATTCGTCCTGGCCTTGCACCCAACTGAGGTGCGGAACGCTGCGGATAAAGTCGTCAGGCCCCGGCAGCAGGCCTTTTTCGACGAGTGAACTCCAGAATTGAAGGGATATTTCAAACCGCTCATTGATGGCCAGAGCCCTGTCAATGGCGACGCTACCATCACCCTGCGCCGGGGTATAGTTGAGCTCGCAGTAGCCGGCGTGACCGGTTCCGGCATTGTTCCAGGCGTCGGAGCTCTCGCCGGCCAATTGCCGACCCTGCTCGACCAGTGTCATCGAGCGCGAGCTGTCCAGCTGTGAAATAAGAGACGCCAGCGTAATGCTCATTACGCCGCCGCCAATCAGAAGTACATCTGTATCGAAGCTCGCCATAGTATGACCCTTTCGGTAGCAAACGAATAAAAGGGTGCATACTTTAGTCGAACGTCTGGTTCGTAAAAATCGTGTTTCTTGGTATTAAAGGATCGAAAAAACCGATCTATTTCAGGCCGAAGCCTCTTTTATTCAGGAACTCCTTCATGTGCGGCCGAAGCTTGCTGGTAAACAGCGGCTTAAGCTGCTCGGACCAGTTGGTGTCCTTGTTGCCTCCGGTGCGCTCGCGGTAATAGCGGGCCATGGTGTCGTCGAAGCGGGCCACCAGGTGTTCATCCTGTGAATCGTCGTAAGCATCCTGTTTCAAGATGGCGGCCAGGGGCAGGCGCGGCTTAACTTCCGGTTGCTGGTCGGGATAGCCGAGGCACAGGCCAAATACCGGGTACACATGCTCCGGCAGCTTGAGCAGATCGCTCACTTCCTGCGGGTTGTTGCGAATACCGCCAATGTAGCAGATACCCAGTCCTTCCGATTCCGCCGCTACCACCACATTCTGGGCAATCAGAGCGGCATCAATGCTGGCCACCAGCAGTTGCTCGGTCATACCGCGAATCACATCCGCACCGGCTTTCTCTGCCGATTCGGTCGCCCGCTTCATATCTGCGCAGAACACCAGGAAATCCGAGCAGCTTTCCACATAAGTCTGGCCCCCGGCCAGTTCTGCCAGTTTCCGCCGGCTTTCCGGGTTGACCACATGAATAATGGTGTAGGCCTGGACATGGTTGGAGGTAGCTGCGCATTGTCCGGCACGGATCAGGTCTTCAAACAGTTCCCGGGGAATCTGCTGATCCTTGAATTTGCGGATGGAGCGATGGGATTTCAGGAGTTCAATGGTCGGATTCATAGGACCTCATCTGCTGCGGGTAAAGGCAGACGATAGCTTGCTTATCAGGATTGGCACAACAGGACAAAGGTGGGGAATTGTTCGTATGGCCCTGGCCCTGAACGAAACAGCGCGCCCGGAGGCACGCTGTTAAAGGTACCGGCTGATCAGGTGATCACGGCACCATGTCGGTGGGCCGAGGTGTGGTGGCGGTGCTCGGCGGCAGGATCGGGTACCGGATTTCAGGGACATTACCGGTCAGGGTCTTGAGGAAGGCAACGATGGCTTGAACCTCGTTGTCATTAAGCTCGGTACCCAGCTGTGCGGTCCCCATGACCGCGACGGCCTCATCCAGGCTCCAGACTGCGCCAGAGTGGAAATAGGGTGCGGTCAGCTCAATGTTCCGAAGCGGGGACGCACGGAAGACATACTCGTCGGTTGCTGTCTGGGTCACTTCGAAGCGCCCGCGGTCACCCTCAGGCAGAATGGCACCGCCCGGGCGTTCGACCAGACCAAACGGGTAGTATTCCTGGCCACCCAGGTTCACACCGCTGTGGCAGGCCGCGCAACCGCGATCCATGAACAGGGCCAGTCCCTCTTTCTCTTTTTCGTTCATCGCCTCAGTGTTGCCACGCAGGTACTTGTCGAAATCTGAGTCCGGAGTGATCAAGGTTGCCTCGAAAGCTTCGATGGCAATGGCCATGTTATCGAAGGTTACCGGGTCATCCTGCCCCGGAAAGGCATCGCCAAAGCGCTCAACATACTCCGGCATACTCTTCAGGGTAGAAACCACCCGCTCCGGCGTGCTGCTCATTTCCACGCCAGCCTGAACCGGGCCCTTGGCCTGTTCAGCAAGGTCTGCTGCCCGGCCATCCCAGAACTGCGCTGCGTTGAACACCGCGTTGAATACCGTCGGGGAGTTCCGGGGGCCTTTCTGCCAGCCATGACCGATGGATACCGGCAGGTAATCATCACCGCCCATACCTACGTTATGGCAGGTGTTACAGCTGATCAGATGGCTGGAAGACAGGCGCGGTTCGAAGAACAGCATCTTGCCCAGTTCCACCTTGGATTGGGTCAGCTCATTGCCGTCTATCACTGGCGGGTATTTGGGAATCGGTTCGAAGGTGTTTCTGGCCCGGTCGAGCAGCTGATCCGCGGCAGCGGACCCTGCCATAAATCCAAGACTCAGAATCAGGGCTTTGGTTAATGGACGTTTCATCATGGTTCACTCTCCTTATGAGACAGGTCTGGTCTCTCTGAATCAACGTTAACAAATGCCCCGGCAACTGCACGGAAAACCGGTCAGAGTTGGCGTCATAATTGATGTCTGTCAATTTTCACTTTTTGTCGTGGATATTCAGGGTTAGCTGCGACATTTCGCCGCTGAACGAAGCGGTTTGGCGGGTGTCAAATGGGAGGTTATATCGTTATGCTCGAAGAGAAATCCTAGACTCAAAACAGGAGATTGCCATGAAATCGTTACTCGTGATGTTGCTGTTCAGTTTTGGCCTGGTGACCACGGCCCAGGCTGAGGAAGCGCTTTCAGTCACGCCACAGGAAACCCTCGATATGGTCCAGCAGCAGGGCGATCAGGTGTTGTTTATTGACGTACGGGACCCGGTGGAAATCATGTTCATCGGCTTCACCGATGCGGTGGACCTGAACATTCCGTTCCAGATGGTGGACCGCACCCGGTTCAACGAAGACAAAGCCGTCTTCGCCATGGATATCAACGAAAATTTTGTTGCCGAGGTGGATGCCGCGTTGGCTGAAAAGGGGCTGGACCGGGATTCGCTGATCATTACCATGTGTCGTTCAGGTTCTGCCCGTGGCAAGCCCAGTGCGGACTATTTGCTGGAGCGTGGCTTTACCAACGTGAAGTATGTGGACCACGGCTTCCAGGGTGATTCCCTGAAAGAAGGTCCGCAGAAGGGTATGCGCCTGAAGAATGGCTGGCAGAACTCCGGAATGCCCTGGACCACCAAGGCAAACCCCGAAAAAATCTATCGTCCTTGATTATTCGGGTGCCTGCCGCGGAAGGCACCCGAAGTCCTTGTCATTTCAGAACGTGAAGACACGCATATTGCGATTCAGCATCTGGTCGGCCATCTGCGGCGGCATGGCGACACCAACACCGTCAATCAGGTCGTCCTTACTGTTGTCGCTGTTCGGCAAGTACAGAGCACAAACACTGGCAGTGCCACCCGCTTTCAGCAATCCACGCAGCATTTGGCCGGGCGTTACGTTGCGCGGCGCCAGAGCTTCACCCTCATAGGATTTCAGGGCCAGGTCTCCGGCCTCATCACACAGCAGCACGTTAACCTTGGCGCCTTTTTCCGCCATGGTATTGGCCAGCACCATGGCCATGCCCTGGGTCTGGAGGGAGTCGCTGGACAGAATCACCAGAACTTCTTCTACGGCGCTGCCTTTGTTTCCGTGGCTGGCGGCCATCGCGTGCATCGGTGCCAGTGTCACCAGAACGGCCAGGGTGAAAAGTTTGAGAATATTGGTCATTGGTTGAGCTCCTTGAGTGAGGTTTTCACCGCTCAATATAGAGCTCCGTGGGAATGGGGTCAGTGACATTGTCACTGTCCTGCCGACTCAAACAGGGGGCAGCTTTCTTCACGATCCAGTTCCATGAATACTCCTCGTGCAACGCGAATTACCACCACTACCTAGCGTAATCGGGTGTGTTGCGTCTCAGAGAATGTTGCGCATTTATGACAATGGCTGCGCATACGGGATAACCCCTACCCCTAAACCCTCAGCAGAATGAAGTTGACCACACACTGGTGGCACAACAACGAACTGATTGAGGGCATAGCATGTACAAAAACAACACGCTGCTTCGTCGGTTGGGGCTTGCCCTGGGGTTGGTGGCAGCGTCTACGCTGGCATCAGCCAACCAGGCTGAAAAACCCAACTTCCTGCTGATTATCGCCGATGACCTGGGCTATTCAGACATCGGCGCGTTTGGGGGCGAGATTGAAACCCCGAGCCTGGATGCCCTGGCCAATGAAGGCATCCGGATGACCAACTTCCACACCGCACCCACCTGTTCCCCGACCCGGTCCATGCTGTTTTCCGGCACCGATAATCACCGCGCCGGTATCGGCAACATGGCCGAGCTGCTGACGCCGGAACAGAAAGGGCAGCCAGGCTACGAGGGCCACCTGAATGATCTGGTGGTGACTCTGCCTGAGGTACTGCGGGATAACGGGTACCACACATCCACCACCGGTAAATGGCATCTTGGCCGGACTGAGGCGCTGAGCCCCAATGCGCGTGGGTTCGACGAATCCTGGGTGCTGGTGCAGGGTGGCGCCAGCCACTTTGATGATGGCCGCGCGATTATCGGGGTCGATCCGAAAGCCATATACCTGGAGAACGGCAAGCAGGTAGAAGTGCCCAAGGGCTTCTTCTCTTCCGACTTCTACGCCGACAAGGCCATCGAGTACGTTAACGCGGCCGGCGACAAGCCGTTCTTCCACGTGTTGTCGTTCACCGCACCCCATTGGCCCCTGCAGGCGCCGGATTCCTACATCAAGAAATACGAGGGTCGTTACGACGAGGGCTATGAAGCCATTCGCCAGCAGCGCCTGGGCAAGATGAAAGACATGGGGCTGGTTGGGCATGAACTCGCCGCCAACGTACCTTTTGACCAGCTGCCGAGCTGGGATGAGCTGACCGATGAGCAGCGCAGGATCGAAGCCCGAAAGATGGAGATCTACGCCGCCATGGTGGACAACATGGACGAGAACATCGGCCGTGTTATTGGTCACCTGGAAAAAGCTGGCAAGCTCGATAATACCGTGGTCATGTTCATGTCCGATAACGGCGCAGATGGCAACAGCCCGGAAGTGTTGCCCCGCAACAAGGAATGGATTGCCTCTGAGTACGACAACAGCTTCGAGAACATGGGCCGTCGTGACTCCTACATCTGGTATGGCGCCCAGTGGGGACAGGTAAGTGCCACGCCTTGGCCGATGTGGAAAGGCTACCCAACCCAGGGTGGTTTTCTGGTGCCGGCTATCCTCAGCCTGCCGGGCAAAGACGCCAACGGTGAAATCAACCACGAGTTTTTCCATGTGATGGACATCATGCCGACGTTCCTGGAACTGGCGGGTATCGATGTTCCTACCAGCCCCTACAAGGGCCGGGAAGTGTTCGAGGTTCAAGGCATTTCGATGGTGCCCGGCCTGAACGGTAACGCGCCGGAAAACCGGGTTGTTGGATGGGAGCTCTATGGCCGTTCGGCGGTGCGCATGGGTGACTGGAAAATTCGACTGATGGAGCCACCTTATGGCCCGGGCGAGTGGCAGCTTTTCAATCTGGCTGTTGATCCTACTGAAACCACGGACCTGGCCAGCAAGGAACCTGAAAAGCTGAAACAACTGCTGGCTGAGTGGGACAAGTACGTCAAGCGCAATGGCGTGATCGCAGCTGACCCTGCCGACATGCGGAGAGTTGGATACAGCTTCACCACCTGCCTGTACGGCAAGTGTGTTGAGTAACCCGACCCCATGTCAGAAAACAGGAGATACGCCATGAAACTGAAACAGACACTGCTGGCGGCTGCGGTATGCGCAGCCGCCGCCACCCCGGCCCTCGCGGTCGAGCTGGATAAACCGAACTTCTACGGGAACCTGAATGCCGGTGCCCTGAAGATCGAAGGAAAAGACGCGGAAGCAGAAGCTTTTGAACTTGAACTCGGGTTGCAAGGCAAAGCGGCCATCGATCAAGGCCTGAACCTGAACTACGCCGTTGAGGTGGACCTTGCCTGGGCCGCCAACAGCGCCGATGACCCCACCACCGGCCGTGATGGTGAAGCCGATGTGCATGTGAAAGAGGCCAAGTTCTGGCTGCCAACCCGCTACGGGTTGTTTGTGGCGGCGCCCCGGGGCACCAGTGGCCAGTGGACGGATATCTACGGGCCAATCAACCACTATGAATACAACGTGTCCCGGGCAGACCCACGGCCCGATGGCATCTTCGCCCAGCCGGATCGGACCTCAGGTACCTTTGCCTACCATACCCCCTGGTTTATGAAGACCAAGCTGGTATTCGCGGCGATCACCCTGAACGACAGTAACGGTAAAGATGCCGATGGTCGCTCGGTGCGACTGGTTCATAAGGGCGACAACCTCGGATTCGCCATCGGAACCACTCAATTGGTGCAGGAGCAACTGCCGCCGTTTGCCACGGATGATTACCTGATCTCTGCCGCTGGCGTGAGTTACCAGCTGGGTGGTCTGGCCCTGGGTGCGGTTTGGGAAAACAACCGGAATGCGCCATACCCACTGGACCCGCAAGGCAAGGCCGATTTTGATTCCTACGGTGTCTCTGCCCAATACATCACCGAAGGCGGTGCTGGCATAGCGGTGGGCTACAAGGAAAAGGATCACGATTACTCGGCGGCGGACAACTCCGTCTACACCGTGAAGCTCGAGCAGCGAATCACCCCTCAGGTGAAGGTATGGGCAGAAACCGGCCAATACGATAAGCCGGTTGTCAGCCCGCAAGGGGCGCTCGTGACCGATACCAATTACGCCATTGGCTTTAACCTAACCTTCTGACTCTGAAAGCGTCTTGCCCGGGGAGATTCGGCATTAAACCGAATCGAGCCGGGCCTTTTTACTGACCACAACCCGGGATGCACGGCACTGCCGCAGGGTTTCCGAAGGCAGCTCGCCAAAGGCTTCGTGGTACTGGCGGGTAAAGTGGCTCAGGTGGTTGAAGCCGAAGGAAAACGCCGCATCGCCGATGTTGATGTCGGGGCTGGTTCGGAGTAACTCCCGAACGCCTTTGAGTTTGTGGCACAGAATAAACTTTGCCGGCGTGGTGTTGAGGTAGGTACGAAACCCGGATTCCAGCGACCGCCGGCTGGCGCCGGTGATCCGCAGCAGGTCGCACACCGAGATAGGTTCGCGAATATGCGCCAGTATCCATTCCGTTGCCAGGCGAATCCGGCTCGGGAGTATCGACGGGTTTTCCAGGCCCTCACGGTGCAACTGGTTGGCAAATTGTGCCAGCAGCAAGCCTTCCCACTGGGACTGAACCGCCGGGTCTATCCGCCCCTGACAGATTTCGTGTTGTTGCGCCAGGCAGGTAATGGCGTTTCTCAACACCAGGGCGTCTTGATGATTGCCGGGGATAAAGGCGTTGGTTTCCCTGAGAAAGCTGAGGTCCGGGACACCCAGGGTGTCGATCAGTTTCTGGCGCGCCAGGCTCATCACCACGGCCCGGGTGCCTTTTTCCCAGACCAGGTCTGCCTGCTTGCCCGGCGCTGTCAACACCAGGCTGTCGGCTGGCACGTTGGTATCCAGGGATTTGCAATAGATGTTGCCCGACAGCACCAGAACCGCGTGAAAGGTCTGCTGGGTTTCGGACTGAATGTGAACCTTCTCGGACCACATGGCGCCGAACAGCGAGCTGCTGCCCACGGGCTGCAAGGTTAGCAGGTTCTCGGCCCGGCCGTTGTGAGACAGAGGGGCAACCTCGCGGTCTTCAATGTGGGCATTGATGAAGGCCTTTGCCTCCTCAAAATCGGGAGAGCGCACACCCACGTTGTATCGGAATGGAACCTGTTTTTCGTTCATGGCGGAGTCGTTGTTTTTGTGTGTTCAGCCAATGGGATCTTAGCGATCTTTATCATAAATCAAGCAAGCGGCAGGCCACATCCCGAAAGTTGGGCCAGCCTTTGCAAGTCGTGGGCTTACAGGGGTGGTCGCAGGATATTCCGGGAATTCGGGTTTATGATCTGGTGAAATGGGTGCTGAAGTAACATGGAATTGAACGATATGATGAAGCGAGGCTGGAGGCTATTAGCCATCGGTCTGCTGGTGCTGACCGGCGGTACCGCTGTGGCCGACCCTTCTGTTTGTGTGGATTGCCATGAAGGGGAAGTGGCCGAATGGTCCCGCTCCCAGCACGCCGTCGCCATGGCGGAAGCCAGCCCGGAGGCGGTGGCCGGTGATTTCTCCGGCGCCCACTATCAAGACTCAGAGCTCGCCGTTCAATTCCTGGAGAAAGACGGGCAATTCGTTATTCACACCCGGGAGGGTGACGAAAAACGCCAGTGGACCGTCCGCTACACCTTCGGGGTTTACCCGCTGCAACAGTACCTGATTGATATTGGCGATGGCCGCCTTCAGGCTTTCAACATTGCCTGGGATACCCGCAGCAAGTCCGAGGGTGGCCAACGCTGGTTCCGGTTAGACGAACCGGGGCAGAACCGGCCCGGTGATGCCATGCACTGGACCGGCATTTACCAGAACTGGAACAACCAATGCGCCGATTGCCATTCCACCGGGCTGGAGCGTAACTACGCCCCGGTGGAAGACCGATACCACACCGAGTGGCAGCACGTGGCCGTGAGTTGCACCGCTTGCCATGATGCGGCTCTGGACCATGCCTCTGCGCAGCAAAGCGGAGACTCCCTGGCCGCCGGTGTGCAACTGGCGGCGGTGGGGGCCTGGCTGGTGAGCGAAGGAAAACAGCCACCTCGCCTGAAAGGGGCCAAGCCTGGTTCCAAACAGGTGGCCACCTGCGGCCAGTGCCATTCCCTGCGCACCAGCCTGACGGATTCCGCCGGTGGCCAGGTACACGACCAGTTCAGCCTGAGCCGGCTGGACCAGCCGCTGTATTACTCTGATGGGCGAGTCCGGGAAGAGGTATTTGTGCTGGGCTCCTTTGAACAAAGCAAGATGTTCCAGGCCGGTGTTGTCTGTAGCGACTGCCATAACCCCCATACCGGCAAGCTCAAGATTGAAGGCAACGGTGTCTGTGCCCAGTGCCACAACGCCGGTGACTACGATACCCCGGATCACCACCATCACCCCCGCAACAGCGAAGGTGAGCAGTGCGTAAGCTGCCACATGCCCGAAGCCACGTTTATGGGAATCGATGACCGGCGGGAGCACAGTTTCATGGTGCCCCGGCCAGATGTGTCGAAGGCATCCGGCAGCCCTGATGTTTGCCTGGCGTGCCACACAGACCGGGATCGTGCCTGGTCGATGGACACCGTCGGGAGCTGGTATCCGGATCTTTACCAGCCGGACACGTGGCATCACGTTCAGCAACGTAACCTGGCAGAGGTTCTGGCCTATCTGGCCGATGAGGGCGAGCCTGCCATTCGCCGGGCAACGCTGCTGGAACAGCACGGGGACGCCCTCGTGGCCCGGCACATGTCGGTGGTGGCGCGTCTGGCCCAGAGCGATCATGCGGTGATCCGCGAGAGCGCCTATCGTGTGCTCAGGCATGGCGAGACGGGCTGGGTCCGGAGCCTTGCCGAGCAGGGGTTGGCTGATGAATCACTGGCGGTCAGGCTGGCGGCCTTTGAATCCATGGTGTGGAGCGGCAGCCTGCCGGACTCCGAACGCTGGGCCGGGGTCAAGCGGGAATACGAGCACTATGTTGATATGCAGTCAGACCTGCCCGCGGGCAGTGTGCTGAAAGCCCGATACCTGATGGCCGGGGATTATGTCTACAAGGCTGAGCAACAACTCAAACGTGCACTGGCCAAAGACCGGGGCTATGTGCCCGCCACCATCCTGCTGACCGATATTCTCCGTTCCGGCGACCGTAACCTGGAAGCGGTCCGGGCCATTGATCAAACCCTGGAACACAGCCCTGACGAACCCCAACTGATTCACCTGCGGGGGCTGATCCGCATTCGCCTGCAAGACTACCCGGCGGCGCTGGCGGATCTGGAACGGGCCCATCAACTGGTGCCCGGCCAGTGGCTGTTTGGCTACCGGTACGCGGTTGCGCTGTTCCAGCTGGACCAGAAGGACAAAGCCCGGCAAGTGACCCAGGCCCTGTTGCAACAATACCCCGATAACGCACAATTGCGGGCACTGATGAACCACCTGTAGGGACAATCAGAACCGGGGCTGGGGCGCGCTGTCGCCTCAGATCCACCCCAGCCACTTCCACCACAGGTAATCCAGCGGAAACAGAATCACGATGGTGAGGGCGGCCAGTATCAGGCACAACCGGGCGGCATGGCGCATGGGAATTCCGGCCAGGGGCATGGCCATCATCAGGGGCACGGACTGGTAGGTGAAGATGATGGTGGAGAAGCCCAGAACCTGGGTCATCAGCACCGCTTCCAGGCTGAAGCCGGTCATCTCGCTCATGGCGCCAGCCAGAGGGGTGAGCGTTGCCGGAATGCCGGCCAGGGTGGTGACCATGCCGGTCGCGGTTGCCGCCAGTGACAGGGTAAGGAAGTTGGCCAAATCCCGCCCCGGCTCCAGCGGCAGCCAGGCCAGTACATGGCCGCCCAGAATGCCGCTGATGTTCTGATGGTTGATCAGCCCGGCAATGCCCAGCAGGCCGGCCACCACCAGAATCGAGCTGATATTCACTTTCTGGTTGAAGCTCTGGGTGCAGATCATGCCAATACCGGGCATCAGCAGCAGGGTGGCTGCCGCCAGGCCAATCCACGCCGCCGATATCTGGTGCCAGGTGTCGGTCAGCCAGAACCCGAGGGTCACCAGAAGAATCACCATCAGCCGCGATTCCGTGAAGTTGAAAGGCCGGCCGGGGCCCGCTTGCGGAGCCGGTTTCGGGCTGTCCGGGTACAACCGCACCAGCACAACCACCAGCAGGATGGCCTTGAGGATGCCCAGCACCGGAAAGTGCAGCAACAGGTATTCCCCGAACATCGGGCTCCAGCCATGAATCTTCTCGGCAGAGCCGATCATGATCATGTTCGGGACATTGGCGGGCAGAATGGCAAAGGTGGGCAGATGGCTGCCGAAGGCCGCCGCCAGCCCGACGGCTTTCTGGCCGTTGCTGCCAGGCTCAAAGCCACAGCTGTGGGCGATGGTCAGCGCGATGGGGATAAACAGAACAATACGCCCCACCGAGGACGGCATGACAAAGCCCAGCACAATGCCAATCACCACGATGCCGGCGATCAACCGGGTATAGCTGGCATCCAGGTGGCGGGTAAACAGGTCTGACACCCGCTGGGCCAGGCCGGTTTCCGAGATGGCAATGCCGATCACCAGCCCCGACACAATCAGCCAGCAGGCGGTTGAGGTGAGCCCGGAAAACACCACCTCGGCCGGGGCCAGCGACAACAGCATGGCCAGGGTCAGCACCAGCAGGGCAGTGACAAACTCCGGCATGGCGCCGGTGGCGAACAGCACAAGCCCGGCCATCACCAGCAAGGCCGATAGCAGCTGCGGGCCTTCAAACCAGTCCACCACCGGGCTGAACAGCAACGCTGCAGACAATAATGGAATCAGGGCCAGCGCGAGCCACTGAGACCGGCTAACAGGCAGGTTGGTCATTGCCGGGTAAGATCCTTCTTGCCGTTAACGAACATCGTGGTTCTTTTTCGGAAACAGCCAGAAGGCAAACCAGCGGGTCATCCGTGGCATCAGCACGTAGCTCATCAGCAGCATGACCACGATGGTGACCGCCATGGTGCGCAGCAGCAGCGGGATCTGTGCCAGCAGGTCGCCAAAGAGCAGGAACACCAGGGTGACGGCGGGATACAGGGCCAGCCAGCTGACGAAGGTCATTTTCCACTTGGGTGGCGGTTTGACCGGGTTCTGACCGGGCAGGGTAAACCAGGTGACAATGCCAGAGGTGACTTCCCGCTCACTGGGTTTTGCCAGCAGCGCTTCAATCTGCTCAAGCAGTTCGGCTCTTTCGGGGGAGTCTTCCCAGGCGGTCAGGGTGTCCCGGTCCCTGAACTTGAAGACAATCCGGTATTCCGGGTCATCCGGCGAGGAGGGCCGGAACATGGTGGCACCCAGATAACCCGGGAAGCTGGCGGCCCTTTCGGTCATCTGGCTGCTGAGTTGCTCAAAGGCCGATTCCTCACCTTTTTTTACCCGGCGGGAAACCACCACTGTGAGGGGAGTGTGGAGTGCGTCTGACATATTCTACGCTCCGAAATGAAAAAGGGGCCCGTACAGCGGGCCCAAAGGAGAGCAACTACGACTTGCCGATCAGCTGCCTGTTGCGCGCATGTGTTGCACGTTGAACATTTGTGGCGGTGACATCTCCGGGTCAACCTGGCCCTTGAACTGGCCGGTGGTGCAGTGGCTGGCCTGAACATCGATCATGCTAAAGCTGTCATCGATAGACACGCCGCTGCCCTTGTTCTTGGGCAGGTGATGGTCCGGATGGGCCTGACCGATGGTGAAGGTTTTCCACATGCTGCCCTTGCGGTCATAAGACACCGTGCGCGGGATAGTGAAGGTCTGGGCGTCCATGTAGTGAACCCGGCGCGACAGCGGGTGGCTGTCATCCACCGGCACCGATTCCACTTCGTAGACCTTGCGCAGCTGCCAGGTGATGTTTGGGAAGCAGCCACCCTGGCCGCCGAAGGCCACAACCTGGTAGCCATCGCTGTCCTGGTGGGTCTCGGTATCCAGTTCCAGGTCGTTGTGGTTGTAGAACGGCATCAGCATGTTCCGGGTGCCTTTGTAGGTCCAGTTCATGTCTGAAATTCGGCCGTTGTAGCCCTCAAAGTCCTCGATCATCAGGTCTGAGCCGAGGAAGGCATCGGTTACCTGGCCGGTGGCCAGGCGACGAACCCGGCGCTGGAAGCCCAGGTACAGCCAGGAGTTGTCGCGCTTGAGGTCATCTGCGGCGCGGTGAATCAGCAACTGGGTGTTGCGCACATCGGCCGGGTCCAGTACCTGCACGTAGATGGCACGGAACAGGTCAGACGGGTTGGGGGTGATTTCCGGCGTCGGTTCCTGGTTTACCCGACCCTTGAAGTTCAGGAAGTGGAAGTTGAACTTGATGGTGCGCTCCAGCTTGCCGGAGTTCATGTCCCGGTACTTCCAGTAGAACGGGTAAATGGCGGCGCTGTCGCCCCAGTTGTAACCGTACTTGTAGTTCCACGCCAGCTTCTCGCCAGCGCGCGGGTCGTTGGCATCCGGCTCTTCCGGGAACGGGCGGCCGGCTTGCCAGCCGTTGATCTCACCCACTTGGTCACCCAGCGATACCTGGCCAAGGGCGGCGCGGGTGGCGTCAATGTATCCTTCATTTAATCCGAAGGAGGTGGTGTCACCCACAGTGATGGAAGTCCAGCCATTCTCGATAAACGTGTAGAAGGCCGGGTCAATCACATCTTTGAATTCAGCCACGTTAGACTGGTCGATCACCAGGCCGGTGTTCAGGCCCTCTTTCGTAGGCACCGAATCGTTATATGGGAAAAAAGAGTTCTCGATAACGTCGTCACTGGCATGGGCCAGTGAGGCCAGCATGCCGGTGGCCAGGCCGGCGGCCAAGCACCGGGAAAGCAGCGTTGGTTTGGTTAGGGTTCTCATGGTTCTGTCCTCTTGTAATCAGAAGCTGTAACGGGCGGTCAGCTGAATTTCATCTTCCTTCTGGGCCATGCCGATGGGGCCGGATTGGAAGCGACCGAGCGGTTCATAGCCGGAGAGACCTGCGGATTCACCCGGCTGGTGTCCGACAACGCCCGGGGTTTGTGTGAACGGATCCCAGGGGTTACAGGAGCGGCAGTCGTCAAACTTGCGGGCGCCAGTGCCCACTTTGAAGTTGCCGCCGGCGGTCAGTTTGAACCGATCGGTCACCAGCCATTCAACAGACGGTGCAAGGGCGGTGGCCTGGGCACGGAAATCGTGAGCGGTGATGAGCTGGGGGCTGAGCCGGCCATTCATGTAGAAGCCCTTGATCAGCAGTGTCGCGGTCCAGTTGTGTTCCCAGTCGGGGATACCGGCCTCGCCGTAGGTGCGCTGCTCACGTTCGTGATCCAGAATGTGCTGACCAAAGATCTGGCCTGAGAACAGGAACGCCTGGCTTTCGTTCAGCGCCGGGATGAAGATGTTCTTGTCTGCACCGATCACGTAACGCAGAACATCGGATTCGGAGTAGAGCCGTTCACGGAGGGTGTTGGCGAACTCCTCACCGGAGGTATAGGCGGTTTCGACCCGGAATACGGTATCGATGCCTTGTGAGTAGTAATCGAGGGAACCGCCCACCAGGTTGACCCGCGGGAAGTGAATGTCGAACGCAATCAGGCTCGGCCAAACGCCGGTTTCACCTGTGAACCCGTTCTGGGCGGGTATGCCTCCACGGAGCGAGGGCAGCTGTGAACGGTAGGTCAGCGCATTCAGCGAGAAGCCAAGATCGCCGTAAACCCCTTCCATCTTCAGACCAAGCTGGGTGTTGGACAGGCTCCAGCTGGGCATGTGCGCCTTGCGGATACCGATCTGGCCAGGGCCGAAGTCTGTTGCCAGCCCCCCGTCAGGAGTGGCGCCCGCGAAGTTGGCCACGGTGCCACCATTCTCCCAGAGGTTATTCATGCCCCGGAAAAAGCAGCCGGCATCCAGAATCACATTTGGCTGGCCACACTGGCCAATGTCATGGGGCCGGAACTTGTCGAAGTTCCAGACCACCTGGAAGTTCAGATCATCAAACGCCAGGCCGTCGAAGACTTCGGTGGGCCCCATGCGGTAGTCGGTACGAACCATCCACATCGGAATCCGGATATCTTCCAGTTCGTCGTAGATGTTGTTGCGGGAGAAGTCGACCGGGTTGATCACATCGAGCACCCGGAACAGGTCGGTTCGGCCCCAGATCACCTGCTGTTTACCCACACGAGTACTCAGGATATTACCGTTGGAGAAGTTAATGTCGAAATCGGCGTAGAGTTCACGGATGAAGTCGGCCCGGTCGTTGAATTCCTGGAACCTCATCTCATTTGAATCTTTATCCAGGTAGCCCTGGATACAGCCCCGGTCGTCTTTGTCGCAGGGCCGGACGGGAACACCAAAGGCTACGCCGTTGTCCTGCCCGTGCAGGTGTTCGCCCAGTACCACCATGCCGTCGTTCGGGTTTTGGGTAGTGTCAAAGCCGAAGGTGTTTCCCGGCGGCAAGGGGATCGCGCTGGCAGGACTGCCAACACCGCTGCCATGGGGTACGGAGCCCTGGGCAAGATCCTGTAATTGAATCGGCCCGCCGGCGTTACGGCCATACTCGTCATCATTCAGATCATAAACACCATCGTAACTACCCCGCAGGATGGCGTTGAAGCGAACGTTACTGAAGATGCCCATGTCGCCAGCGCGTTTCTGAGCCTCTAACTGAAGGGTGTTACGGAACTTGGAAAGGCCAACGCCCTCCCGCCCGTAGGTTGCGTTTTCCACGTAGCCGTTAAAGCGGGTGTCTTCCGCGGCCACGGTGGTGGTCATTGGTAGCAGCGCCAGACTGGCCCCACCCGCCAGGGTGTAGCACCAGAATCTCAGGCCTCTTGTTTTTATTTGCATGGCTTGTCCTCGTTACAGGTTTTGGGGAGTTGGTACCGGGCTCAGGCCCGGTACGGTTCTCCTGGCACAAATCCGTCTTCCTGCTTCATGGCTGGAGCGGAAGAGGGAGTTGATTTCGGGGTTCTGTGGTCGGAATGCAGGATGCCGTCTTCATCGGCGTACACATCGGTGATAAAACGGGGGCGGAAACTGAGCACCCAGGAAGGCACCAGCAGCATGGCGGCCAGGCCGTTGATCACGATCATCACGCACAGCAGCAACGCGGCATCGGACTGGAAACGCAGGTCAGAGAAGATCACCCACATCACGATGCCGGCCATCAGGGTGAGGGCGGTAAAGCTGATGGCCATACCGGTGGTGGATATTGCGCGACGCACCGCCTCGCGAAGATCCTGGCACTTGGCCATTTCTTCCCGGATGCGATCCATCATGTAGATGGAGTAATCGATACCCACACCAATGCCAACGGCAATCACCGGTACCGTGTTGATATCAATGCTCAGCCCCTTGATGCCCATGTAGGCGTAGGTCAGCGTGGTGGCGAACAGCATCGACAACAGCATCATCAGCCCGGCGTGCCAGGAGGTGTAGAACAGCATCACGAAGATGAAAATCAGCAGGAACACCAGGGGCAGAACAATCACGTTGGTTTCGAACGCGGACTCGTTCATGGCGGCGGCCACACCCAGGGTGCCACCGGCAAGGCGGATGTTCAGACCCTCCACGCTGTCGCCGTTCGCGTCAATCCACTCCTTGGCCATGTGAATGGCGCGGCGGATGGTCTCGCCCTGGCGGTCCTTGTAATAGAACACCAGGTTGGCGACGCGGTCGTCGGTATCGTTGAACTCGTCCAAAGCGCCGGGAACCGGGCTGGAAGCCATGTAGGTGAACATCAATCCGCCCACGTAGCCGGCATCGTGGGGAATCTGGTACCAGCGGGGGTCGTCGTTGTGCATCAGGCGGTTAACCTGCTTGATCAGGTCTGGCAGGCCCTTGGTGCCGCCTACTTCCGGGTCGAGCAGCATATGAGCTTGCAGATCGGACAGTGCCGCCAGCACTTCCGGCCGCTTCAGACCGCCGTTCTCGCTGGTTTCGGCAACGATGTAGAGTTCCTCGGAACCCGGAAAGCGGTCGTTAACGATTCTGGAAGAGAGGTTGTAATCGTGGTCCGGATACAGAATTGGAGAGCCTGGTTCGGAATCACCAATCTGCACATTGGAAGACGCCAGCAAGCCTCCGAGCATGGCGACCGCGGCGAACGCCAGTATCAACCGTGCCGCCCCCGGTTTGGTGACCGTACGGGAGCAGGTGGAACCAATGTGACGCAATGCGGTTTCCCGGATTTCCGGATTTTTCGGGGTGGGCAGAATGGAGAGCAGCAGCGGCACACCAATCAACACCGTGAACACCACGGTGATCGCCCACAGGGACGCGTAAATGCCCAGGTGGGTGTTCAGGGGAATCGAGCCAATGGCAATCAGGGACAGGCCGATGGCATCTGACACCACGCCCAGTGAGCCGGGGCGGAACAGGCTGTCGAAGGTAGCTTTGGCTGCCTTGGGGCCGCTGCCCAATACCAGGGTTTCGGCGTAGTAGCGCTCGACCAGCTGCACCCCGTGGCTCATGGCCCGTGCGGCGATCAAAAAGGGGATTACCAGCCCAAGGGGGTCAAGGTTGTAGCCCAGCAGGCTGATAATCCCAAGCCCCCAAATCGTTGAGACCAGAACGCCTCCAAGGGGGATGAGCACACCGTACGCTTTACGGAAATGGAAGATCAGAAGGGCCAGCATGGTCAGCACGGTGAAAATGAAGATCTGCAGGATCTGATCCATGTAGGTATAGGCCCAGCCCACCAAGACTGGTTGGCCGGTGGCGTAGATATTGACGCCTTCGGCGGCTTCATTGGCCCGAAGCTGCTGGAGTTGGGCGAAGGTTGTTTCGTAGTCCAGTTGGCCTTCAATCAGCTGGGCTTTCACCAGGGCCATCTTTAGGTCCGGTGACACCAGGGGGCCGTAAACCCGCGGGTTGGCAGCCACATCCGCACGCATGGCTTCAAGAGCCTCCGGTGAGTACAGGCCCCGGGTGGAATCGTAGTAAGGCTCGGAGTTGATGCTGCCGACTTCCGTCAGCCACACCTTCCGGGAATTGCGGTGGGTAACGCTGGACACCAGGTTGTGGTTGACCCCCGGCAGGCTGTCCACCGCTTGGGTAATGCGATCAATCCGCGCCAGGTTCTCGTTGGTGAAAATGTCCCCTTCTTCGAATTCAACACCAACCACCAGCACGTTGGCGCCGCCAAAGCTGTCTTTGATGCTGTTGTGCAGCTCAATGTAGGGGTGCTGTTGCGGCAACAGGTCCGCGAAATCGGTGAAAATCTTGAGCCCCGGAATGCGCAGGGCAAACATCAGGGTGAGAATGGCAATTAACGACAACACCTTGCGTGGATTGTTGAAGATCCACACTTCCAACAGGTGCAGCAAATGCGTGAAACGATGCAGTTGGGACATGGTGGGAATCCTCAGTCTTTACTGGCGGCAAGGGCCGTGGGGAGTTCAAGGTCGAAGAGCAGGCCCCGGCCACCGGCCACCAACAGGCGATGGTCTGGCAGAGCCAGCCCGGCTCTCAGGTAGAGTGGTTGGCTGGATTCCGAGATCTTTCTCCAGCCGGCATCGCCCAGTTTCAGTACCGTGGCGTTATCGGCCAGGGCGTAGACGGCACCTGCACCCGGAATGAAGCCAAACACCGGTGCGGAGGTTTCGGTCGGCACCTGATCCCAGCTCTCACCGCCGTCCGTGGTGTGATAGATGAAGCCGTTCAGGCCACCTACCCAGCCTTCAGACTCAGATGCGAAGTAACTGGCGTGAATGTAGAACTCGTCCGGAGCACGGCCGGCGATTTCCCAGTTCATGCCACTGTCGTCGCTGCGTAGAACCAGCCCGTATTCGCCGGTGGCGATCACCTGCTCGTCACTGACAAACTGGAGATTGTTGATGATGGCGTCTTCGTAGAGAGAGGTTTCGTCCCAGTTTTCGCCTTGATCGGTGCTGAACTGAACGGTGGTAAAGCTGCCTGCGGCGACCCAGCTACCATCGGGCCCGCAGGCCGCGGTCATCATCTGCTCCTGGCTGGGCATGGCGTGGGCTGTCCACTCGGATGCATCGGCTGTGCCGTGCCAGATGTGGTTGTCGAAGGCCAGCGCGATAAAGGAGTTGTCGGGGCACACATCCATGGCCAGGAAACTGCTGGCGGCGTCGACCGGTAGCCGCTTCCAGGTATCGCCTTGGTCATCACTGGCCAGGAGAACCCCATCATTGCCAGACACCACAATCACCTGGTGGTTGCTGGCCATGGCCTGGTAGAAATCTGTGCGTTTTGAGGGTTGCTCTGAAACCGCCCTGACGGATTCCAGATTAAGCGGTGCTTCGCACCCGGTCAGGATAAGCGACGATGCGCCGACCATCGCGACAGCCACCGTCGTTTTGCGCTTCGAGCGCAGGAAAGCGTTTTGCATTGTTTTGTCACCGTCTTTGTTGTTGTGAAAAGCGACTGACAATGCCATCAGCAACGGCTGTGCCATTTGGAATGGTGATTGATTAACGTATTGAATAATATGTAAATATTTTGTTTCTAGAAGGGTTGGAGGCAAAAGCAGAGGGGGGCTGTCAGGGTTTTATTTTAATCAAATGATCAAGTGATCTGGCGGGTTGTCCATTTCGTAAGGCGGCGGTCAAGTGTTGCAACATCCCTGTTGCTGCAAGAGTCAGGTTGCTGGTCAGCTTTCAACAAGAATGCCGGATTTCTTCAGGCGGTAAGCTAGGGCGGGGCGAGTGAGGCCCAGCAGTCGGGCGGCTTTGGAGACGTTCTGATTGGCTTGCTCCATGGCTTGGCGCATCAGGGTTTCCTCTACCTCATCCAGGCTTATTCCAGCCCCCAGAATCGTATCTGACCAGCTGCTCGTGCCGCCTTCCGGTGGGCCGGACCGCATATTGCCTTCTTCATCAATACGCTCACCTGGCTGTTTGTCCGTCGCGGGCGGAGTCACAAACAGGGCATCCTGACTGATGGTTTCGTTGTTGTCGGTCAGGATCACCCCCCGCTCAATCACATTCTCCAGTTCCCGGATATTGCCCGGCCAGTGGTAGCTCATGCACAGCGACAATGCCTTGTCGGAGAGGCCAAGCGTGCGCTTCTCGTACTGGGCGTGAAACTTTTCAAGAAAGTGCCCCACCAGCAGAGGCAGGTCTTCCAGGCGATCCCGCAAGGCCGGAATCTGTACCGGGAACACGTTGAGGCGATAGAACAGATCGGCCCGGAACCGGCCTTGCTCGACCGCTTGCTCAAGGCTTTCATTAGTCGCGGCAATCACCCGGACATTCACCTTGCGGGTACGGTTGTCGCCCACCCGCTCCAACTCGCCCTCCTGCAGAACCCGTAACAGGGTTGCCTGGGCCCGAGGGGTCAGTTCAATCACTTCGTCCAGAAAAATCGTGCCGCCGTGGGCGCGTTCGAAGCGACCCTCACGGGCCTGGTTGGCGCCGGTATAGGCGCCTTTTTCCACCCCGAACAGCTCGGCTTCAATCAGGTCTGGCGGAATGGCAGCGCAGTTGACGGCGATGAACGGGCCGTCAGCCCGCTCGCTGCGGAGGTGAACACTCTTGGCGATGACCTCCTTACCAACGCCGGTTTCACCGAGCAGCAGCACAGACACCTTGCCCTGGGCTGCCTTGTCGATCATCTTGCACACTTTGTTATAGGAAGCCGACTGGCCGATGCCGTAGTACTGGCCCTGCTGTCGCTGCAGGGTACTGCGCAGGGAGTTCAGTTGCTCCTGCAGGTCGTAGAGCTCTTCAATGATCGGGTCTGCTTTGAAGTGGCGGGAAAATTCTTTTGCATCCGGCCATTCCTCTGCCGGTTTGCCTTCAATAATGCATTTCTCGTCGCCACAACCCCGACAACTCACCTCCCGGAAGATAATTTCCCGCCCCATGAATGACGATGTATAGGCGCAGGCGTACCCCAGCAAAACCCAGCAGGCCGGCTCGCTCATTTGCCCCAGTTCGGTTTTGCAGATTTCCACTTCCCAGGAGTCAATCCATTCAAGGCGGCCATAGAAATCGCCGGTTTCCTGGTCCAGATCGATTTCCAGCGGGATCACCTTGACCATGCCTTTGAGCGAGTGTAACTGGGGGCCTGCCAGGAAAATGTCCAGCTCACTGCAATGCGGGCGAAGTTTGCGGGCCAGCTCGGCATCTTTCAGACCAGACAGATAACCCAGCCGCAGAAAGAACCCCTTGGCTCTCTCTGCGCCCATGCTGTTGACGATCTCACGGCGAAACGCACCCAGAGAGGTGAGGTTCATCAGCAGCATCCGCTGCTCGCCAAACCAGATCTTGCCTTCCGAGCTTTGGAAATGAATCTGCTCCGTCAGATCCTTGAAATCGGTGTAGTTCAGTTGTGGCTTGTAACTGACAGCCATGGTCGGAGACCCCTTTTATAGTTGTAGGCGGGGAACAGCTCATTCGGAGCTCGTTAATTGATCATCTAACACCTGATCAAGGTCAAAAATCAACCAAATAGTAAAAAAATGGAGGTGATCGTTGAATTGGGCCTTGGTCTGAGCATTTGGTCAGATCACCCTTGGTTTTGATCATTTGGTGAAAAAAGAACCCCTCTCGAGCCGAAGTTCGGAGCTCGTTTTAACCGCTTGAAGCGTTCGTTTGATCCTGAAAAACCTATCAAAAACATTGGTCTACATACTTTCTCGTGGTGGTCGTCTCCGAAGTGGCACAGCCGTTGCTCAGTACACTGCAAGCCGACCACAAACATAAACATAAACGGGGCTCACTATGACGAACCAGCCAGAAGCCAAGACCTTTAACGAAATGACCCGCTATATCCGGGTCCGCAGCGAGCCAGGTGACAAATTCGTGGAATTCGATTTTGCGATTGGTTATCCGGAGCTGTTCGTCGAGCTTGTGCTGCCACGGGAAGCCTTCGAGATCTTCTGCAAGCACAACAACGTGGTCCATATGGATTCGGACATGATCCGCGAGATCGACGAAGACATGGTCAAGTGGCGCTTCGGAGAGCGCGGCCAGCGTTATTGAGCCAAACAAGCAACACCCACAATCTGATCCACAAAAACAAAACGGAAAGGTTGATATGAGTATCGAAATCAAAACCACCTCGATGGAACCCATTCGTCACACCTACAGCCACATTGCGCGCCGATTTGGTGACAAGCCGGCGACTCGCTATCAGGAAGCGAGCTACGACCTGGAGGCGAAAACCAACTTCCACTATCGCCCCCAATGGGATTCCCGATACGAGCTCAATGATGATCGCCGTACCGCCATCCGCATGGACGACTGGTACGCGGTGTCTGATCCCCGCCAGTACTACTACGGCGCCTACGTAGGCAACCGGGCCAAAATGCAGGAGTCCGCCGAGACCAGCTTTGGCTTTTGCGACAAGCGCAACTTGTTGACCCGCCTGCCCGAAGAAACCCAGAAGCTGTTGCTGCGCCTGATGGTGCCCCTGCGCCATGTGGAACTGGGCGCCAACATGAACAACAGCAAGATCGCTGGTGACGCTGTAGCCACCACTGTTTCCCAGATGCACATCTACGCCGCGATGGATCGTCTGGGCATTGGTCAGTACCTGTCTCGCATTGCTCTGATGATTGACGGTAGCACCGGTAAGGCACTGGACGAGTCCAAAGGCTACTGGATGGATGACGAGCTGTGGCAGCCCATGCGCAAACTCGTGGAGGACACCCTGGTCGTTGATGACTGGTTCGAACTGACCCTGGTTCAGAACATTCTGTTGGATGGACTGATGTACACCCTGGTGTACGACAAAATGGATGCCTGGCTTGCGACTCAGGGTGCGGAAGACGTTTCCATGCTCACCGAGTTCATGCGCGACTGGTACAAAGAATCCCTTCGCTGGACCAACGCCATGATCAAAGCCGTCGCCGGTGAGAGCGAAGCCAATTGCGAACTGCTCCAGACGTGGATCGATCAGTGGGAGCCGCAGATCTATAGCGCTCTCCAACCACTGGCAGAAGCCTCGGTGGGTATTGACGCTCTGGATGAAGCCCGGGCGGAGCTTTCTACCCGCCTGAAGAAATTCGGACTGCAGAGTAGGGGAGTCTCAGCATGAGCCAGTTGGTATTCATTGTATTTCAGGACAACGATGACTCTCGCTATCTCGCCGAAGCGGTTATGGAGGATAACCCTCATGCGGAAATACAGCACCAGCCTGCGTTGATCCGGATCCAGGCTGAGAAGCGCCTGGTGATAAATCGGGAAACGATGGAAGAAAAGCTGGGGCGCGATTGGGATGTTCAGGAAATGCTCGTAAATGTCATCAGCATCGGCGGCAATGTCGATGAGGACGATGACCATTTTATTCTTGAGTGGAAATAATTGGGAGAATCATCATGGCTGTTCAAAACAAGAAATTGAATCTCAAAGACAAATACCAGTATCTGACCCGCGACATGGGTTGGGAGCCTACCTACCAGAAAAAAGAAGACATTTTCCCGCACGAGGACTTTGAAGGTATCAAGATTACCGATTGGTCTCAGTGGGAAGACCCATTCCGTCTGACCATGGATTCGTACTGGAAGTATCAGGCGGAAAAAGAGAAGAAGCTGTACGCCATTTTTGATGCGTTTGCCCAGAATAATGGCCACCAGAACATTTCAGACGCTCGCTACGTCAACGCCCTGAAGCTGTTCCTCGGTGGCGTATCTCCGTTGGAACATGGGGCCTTCCAGGGATATGCCAAGGCAGGTCGTCAGTTCAGTGGTACTGGTGCGCGGGTGGCTTGTCAGATGCAGTCGATTGACGAGTTGCGTCATTCGCAGACCCAGCAACACGCCATGAGCCATTACAACAAGCACTTTAACGGCCTGCATGATGCAGCGCACATGCACGACCGGGTGTGGTTCCTGTCGGTGCCCAAGTCGTTCTTTGACGATGCCCGCACCGCTGGTCCTTTCGAATTCCTGACCGCCATTTCGTTCTCGTTCGAGTATGTGCTGACTAACCTCTTGTTCGTTCCGTTTATGTCGGGCGCCGCATACAACGGCGACATGGCCACCGTGACCTTCGGCTTCTCTGCCCAGTCAGACGAAGCACGCCACATGACTCTGGGCCTGGAGGTGATCAAGTTCATCCTGGAGCAGCACGAAGACAACGTGCCCATTGTTCAGCGCTGGATCGATAAGTGGTTCTGGCGCGGATTCCGCCTGCTCAGCCTGGTCAGCATGATGATGGACTACATGCTGCCGAACAAGGTGATGAGCTGGGCCGAGGCCTGGGAAGTGTATTACGAGCAGAACGGTGGAGCCCTGTTCAAGGATCTGGAGCGTTACGGCATCCGTCCGCCCAAGTACCAGGACGTGGCCAACGATGCCAAGCATCACCTGAGCCACCAGCTGTGGACCACTTTCTACCAGTATAGCCATGCCACCAACTTCCATACCTGGGTTCCAGAGAAGGAAGAAATGGACTGGATGTCTGAAAAGTACCCGGACACTTTCGACAAGTACTACCGTCCGCGCTACGAGTTCCTGGCGAAAGAGGCCGCCGCTGGCCGTCGCTTCTACAACAACACCCTGCCGCAACTGTGCCAGGTGTGCCAGGTACCGAACCTGTTCACCGAAATGGGCGCGCCCACCAAGTTGAGCCATCGTCAGTTGGTTCATGAAGGCGAGCGTTACCATTTCTGCTCCGAAGCCTGCTGCGACATCTTCAAGCACGAGCCGGAAAAATACGTGCAGGCCTGGCTGCCGGTGCATCAGATCTATCAGGGTAACTGCGAAGGCGCAGATGTCGAGACCGTGGTGCAGAAGTACTACCACATCAACATCGGCGAGGACAATTTCGAGTACCTCGGTTCGCCGGACCACAAGCGCTGGATGTCCATCAAGGGCGAAAAGCCTGCTGATGAGAACCAGGACGCCGCCTGATACTGACCCGGGAGTCGCCCGGTAGCCACTGGCGCCGGGCGAACCACCCACAAAAACAACAAGGTGACCATCATGAGTGTAAGCGCACTTTACGACTACAAGTTTGAACCGAAAGACAAGGTCGAAAACTTTCACGGCATGCAGCTGCTGTATATCTACTGGCCCGACCACCTGCTGTTCTGCGCGCCGTTTGCGTTGCTGGTGCAGCCGGATATGACCTTCCGTGCCCTGGTGGAGGAGATCCTCAAGCCGGCCACCGCAGCACACCCGGAATCTGCAAAAGCGGACTTCCTGAATGCTGAATGGCTGCTGAACGATGAGCTGTTCACCCCGAATGCGGATGCCACCCTGAAAGACCAGGGCATTGATCACAAAAGCATGCTGACGGTTACCACGCCGGGCCTGAAAGGCATGGCGAACGCCGGATACTGAGGGCAGAGCGATGAGTCATACCGTTACTATCGAGCCGATTGGCGAGCAGATTGAAGTCGAGGATGGCCAGACTATCCTCCAGGCGGCCCTTCGCCAGGGTGTGTGGTTGCCCTTCGCTTGCGGTCACGGCACCTGTGCTACCTGCAAGGTGCAGGTGCTTGAGGGCGACGTCGAGATTGGCGACGCCTCACCGTTTGCCCTGATGGACGTGGAGCGAGGCGAAGGCAAGGTGCTGGCCTGCTGCGCCACAGTGGAAAGCGACGTGACCATCGAAGCCGATATCGATGTCGATCCGGACTTCGAGGGCCACCCGGTGGAGGATTACGTAGCGACAGTAACGGATATTGTTGACCTGTCGCCCACCATCAAGGGTCTGCACCTGAAACTGGACCGCCCGATGACCTTCCAGGCCGGCCAGTACATCAACATTGAAGTGCCCGGAGTTGAGGGTGCCCGCGCGTTCTCACTCGCTAACCCGCCAGGCAAGCCCGATGAAGTGGAACTGCACATTCGCCTGGTTGAAGGGGGCGCTGCAACCACCTACATCCACGAGCAGCTGAAAACAGGCGATGAACTGAACCTGTCCGGCCCCTACGGCCAGTTCTTCGTGCGCAGCTCCCAGCCCGGAGATTTGATCTTCATCGCGGGTGGGTCAGGGCTTTCCAGCCCGCAATCAATGATTCTTGACCTGCTGGAGCAGAACGACGAACGCAAGATTGTGCTGTTCCAGGGCGCCCGCAACCTGGCCGAACTGTACAACCGTGAATTGTTCGAGGCGCTGGATCGCGACCACGACAACTTTACCTACGTGCCGGCCCTGAGCCAGACCGAGGACGATGCCGACTGGCAGGGCTTCCGGGGGTATGTGCACGACGCCGCCAAGGAACACTTTGGCGGCCGGTTTTCCGGTAACAAGGCTTACCTGTGTGGCCCACCTCCGATGATTGATGCAGCGATCACCGCCCTGATGCAAGGCCGGCTGTTCGAGCGGGACATCTTCATGGAGAAATTCCTGACAGCGGCCGACGGTGCGGAAGACACCCAGCGTTCGGCCCTGTTCAAGAAGATCTGACCGGGAGGCGGTATGGCCGGGTTCCAGGTGTTCAACCGCACAACGGGTGACCACTTCACCTGCCAGGAAGGCCAGAGCGTGCTCAAGGCTATGGAACAGCTGGGTATGAAGTGTGTGCCCGTGGGCTGCCGGGGCGGTGGCTGCGGCTTTTGCAAGATCCGGGTTCTGGAGGGGGATTTCGAGTGCGGCAAGATGAGCAAGGTGCATGCCCCTCCTGAAGCCGTTGAAAAAGGGGAGGTCCTGGCTTGCCGGATCTACCCGCGGACCGACTTGACCATCGAGTGTGTGCCTCTGCCTGAGGCGGCGCTTGCGAAGCAAACAACAACAAAACCGTTGAGGTGATTGTCATGAAAAAAGGTGTAATGCGTCCCGGCCACGTTCAGATCCGGGTTCTCGATATGGGCGAAGCCGTCAAACACTACACCGAGCTGCTGGGCATGATCGAAACCGATCGTGACGACCAGGGCCGGGTGTACCTGAAAGCCTGGACCGAGGTAGACAAGTTCTCCCTGGTACTGCGTGAGGCAGATGAGCCGGGCTGCGACTTCATGGGCTTCAAGGTGGTGGACGAAGACACCCTGGTCAACCTGGAAAAAGACCTGGTGGCCTACGGTGTTGAGGTGGAGCAGGTGCCGGCGGAAGAACTGAAGGATTGCGGCCGCCGCGTTCGTTTCGCCGTGCCTTCCGGCCATGCCTTTGAACTCTATGCCGACAAGAAGTACACCGGCAAGTGGGGCGTTTCCAGCGTCAACCCGGAAGCCTGGCCTCGCGGCCTGCAAGGGATGAAGGCCGTGCGCTTCGACCATTGCCTGTTTTATGGGCCGGAGCTTGCCGCCGTTTACGACATCTTCGTGAATGTTCTGGGATTCGATCTGGCCGAGCAGGTGCTCGACCCGGAAGGCACCCGGATCGCCCAGTTCCTGACCGTGTCCATGAAAGAGCACGACATTGCCTTCATTCACCATGAAGAGAAGGCCAAGTTCCACCACGCGTCTTTCTTCCTTGAAACCTGGGAAGACGTGCTGCGGGCGGCAGACCTGATCTCCATGACCGATACATCCATCGATATCGGCCCGACCCGTCACGGCCTGACCCACGGCAAGACCATTTACTTCTTTGACCCGTCCGGCAATCGCAACGAAGTGTTCTGTGGCGGCGATTACTTCTACCCGGACCACAAACCAGTCACCTGGCAGGCCGAACAACTTGGTAAGGCCATTTTCTACCACGACCGGGTACTGAACGAGCGTTTCTTGACGGTGTTGACCTGATCTGAGAACGCCCAAACAGGATTCAACTTTACAGGACTAGGCAGCAATGAAAGAGATCAAACACTACATCAACGGCCAATACGTCGGCTCCGCCAACGGAAAGCTGTTTGACAACGTCAACCCGGTGAACGGCAAGGTGATTGCCAAGGTTCACGAGGCTGGCCGCGATGAAGTGGATGCGGCCGTCAAAGCGGCCAGAGCCGCTTTGAAAGGCCCTTGGGGCAAGATGACCCTGGATGAGCGCACCCGGATTCTGCACAAGGTGGCCGACGGCATTAACGACCGCTTTGACGAGTTTCTGGAGGCGGAGTGCCTGGACACCGGTAAGCCCAAGTCCATGGCCAGCCACATCGACATCCCCCGGGGTGCCGCCAACTTCAAGGTGTTCGCCGACATGGTCAAAAACGTGGCGGCAGAATCCTTTGAAATGGCCACGCCCGATGGCAGCGGCGCGCTGAACTACGCCGTGCGCCGTCCCAAGGGCGTGATCGGTGTGATCAGCCCCTGGAACCTGCCGTTGCTGCTGATGACCTGGAAAGTGGGCCCTGCATTGGCCTGCGGTAACACCGTGGTGGTCAAGCCGTCTGAAGAGACCCCGACCACCACTGCCCTGCTGGGTGAGGTGATGAAGGAAGCCGGCGTGCCGGATGGCGTGTACAACGTGGTGCACGGCTTCGGTGGTGATTCCGCCGGGGCTTTCCTCACGGCCCACCCGGATGTGGACGGCTTCACCTTCACCGGTGAAACCAGCACTGGCGAAGTGATCATGAAGGCGGCCGCCAAGGGCATCCGGGATATCTCCCTGGAACTGGGTGGCAAGAACGCCGGCCTGGTGTTTGCCGACTGCGATATGGACAAGGCCATCGAAGGCACCATGCGCTCTGCATTCGTCAACTGTGGCCAGGTGTGCCTGGGCACCGAACGAGTCTATGTGGAACGTTCCATCTTTGACGAGTTTGTCTCCCGCCTGAAAGCGGAAGCAGAAAAGCTGCGTATCGGACCGCCCGATGACGACAAGGCCAATTTCGGCCCGCTGGTCAGCCTGAAGCACCGTGAAAAGGTGCTGTCCTACTACCAGAAAGCGGTGGACGACGGCGCCACGGTGGTGACCGGTGGCGGTGTGCCCGACATGCCGGAAGAGTACGCTGGTGGCGCCTGGGTGCAGCCCACGATCTGGACCGGCTTGCCGGACGATTCGGCGGTGATTACCGACGAAATCTTCGGCCCCTGCTGCCACATTCGCCCGTTCGACAGTGAAGAAGAAGCCATCGAGCTGGCCAACAGCCTGCCTTACGGCCTGGCGTCTGCGATCTGGACCGAGAACGTGAGCCGTGCCCACCGTGTGGCGGGTCAGATTGAGGCGGGCATCATCTGGGTGAACAGCTGGTTCCTGCGGGACTTGCGCACACCGTTTGGTGGCAGCAAGCAGTCTGGTATTGGCCGCGAGGGCGGTGTGCACTCCCTGGAGTTCTACACCGAAATGAAGAACGTCTGCATCAAACTGTGAGGTAGCCATGAACGCACCTGTAGACAGCCCGGAAATCGGGCGCGAGATCACCGCCGCCGGCTACCGGACCAACCTGCATGATCACGGCAAAGGCGGATTTCCGCTGATGATGATCCACGGCTCCGGCCCCGGCGTGACCGCCTGGGCCAACTGGCACCTGGTGATTCCCGAGCTGGCCAAGCATCGCCGGGTGATCGCCCCGGACATGCTGGGCTTCGGCTACAGCGAACGCCCCGAAGACCAGGTCTACAACCGTGAACGCTGGGTTAAACACGCCATCGGTGTGCTGGATGAACTGGGCCTGGAACAGGTGGACCTGGTGGGTAACTCCTTTGGTGGTGGTCTCGCTCTGGCCCTCGCTATCGAACACCCGCAACGGGTTCGCCGGTTGGTGTTGATGGGGTCTGTAGGTGTCAGCTTCCCGATCACCAAGGGGTTGGACGAAGTCTGGGGTTACCAGCCGTCACTGGACGCCATGCGTCGGTTGATGGATGTGTTTGCCTTCAATAAGGGGCTGCTGACCGACGAGCTGGCGGAGATGCGGTATCAGGCCAGCGTTCGCCCCGGCTTCCAGGAATCCTTTGCGGCCATGTTCCCGGCACCTCGTCAGCGCTGGGTGGATGGACTGGCCAGCAACGAGGACGACATCCGCGCCCTGCAACACGAAACCCTGATCATCCACGGCCGCGAAGACGAAGTCATTCCACTGGACGCCTCCTACAAGCTGGCTGAGCTGATTGATCGTGCCCAGCTGCACGTGTTCGGCCGCTGCGGCCACTGGACCCAGATTGAACACGCTGACCGGTTCGCCCGGTTGGTCAACGATTTCCTGAACGAAGCGGATCAGGCCGCTGCCGGAGACAAGTAATGGATAAGCAGAAGATCCAGCAGTTCGGCGACGAACTCTATGAAGCCATGGTCAAGCGGGAAGCGGTTTCGCCCCTGACCGGCCGCGGCGAAGACATCAGCATCGACGATGCCTACCACATCTCTCTGCGCATGCTCGAGCGTCGGCAGCAGGCCGGTGCCCGGGTGATCGGCAAGAAGATTGGCGTCACCAGCAAGGCGGTGATGAACATGCTGAACGTACACCAGCCGGATTTCGGTTACCTGACCGACGACATGGTGTTCAACAGCGGTGAAGTGGTGCCCATCAGCGACCGACTGATTGCCCCACGTGCCGAAGGCGAAATTGCCTTCATCCTGAAGAAAGACCTGACCGGCCCGGGCGTGACCAACGCCGACGTGCTGGCGGCCACCGAGTGTGTGATGCCCTGTTTCGAGATTGTCGATTCCCGCATCCAGGACTGGAAGATCGCCATTCAGGACACCATCGCCGACAACGCCTCCTGTGGCCTGTTTGTGTTGGGCGACAACGCAGTCTCTCCCCGGGATATCGATCTGGTGACCTGCGGCATGGTGGTGGAGAAGAACGGTTCCATTATCAGCACCGGCGCCGGCGCAGCGGCGTTGAGTTCCCCGGTGAACTGCGTGGCCTGGCTGGCCAACACCCTGGGCGAATTCGGTATTTCCCTGAAGGCAGGTGAAGTCATCCTGTCGGGCTCCCTGGTACCGCTGGAGCCGGTGAAAGCCGGTGACACCATGCGTGTGGACATTGGCGGGATTGGCAGCGCGTCTGTGCGCTTTGTCTGATCCGTACCCATTGAGGACAAGATTATGAGCAAAAAACTGAAAGCCGCCATCATCGGCTCGGGCAACATCGGCACCGACCTGATGATCAAGATCCTGCGTAACGGCCAGCACATCGAAATGGGCGCCATGGTCGGTATCGACCCGGAATCCGATGGCCTGGCCCGCGCCAACCGCATGGGCGTAGCCACCACCCACGAAGGCGTGGACGGCCTGGTGAAGATGCCGGAATTTGCCGACATCGACATCGTGTTTGATGCCACTTCCGCCGGCGCCCACAGGCACAACGAAGTGTTCCTGCGTGGCCATAAGGAAAGCCTGAAGATCATCGACCTGACGCCGGCAGCCATCGGCCCCTACTGCGTCCCGGTGGTGAACCTGGAACAGAACCTTAATGAAGGTAACGTGAACATGGTCACCTGCGGTGGCCAGGCCACCATCCCGATGGTGGCTGCTGTTTCTCGCGTCGCCAAGGTTCACTACGCCGAAATCGTAGCGTCTATTTCTTCGAAATCAGCCGGCCCCGGCACCCGCGCCAACATCGACGAGTTCACCGAAACCACCTCCAAGGCCATCGAAGTGGTCGGTGGCGCCCAGAAGGGCAAGGCCATCATCATCCTGAACCCGGCTGAGCCGCCCTTGCTGATGCGTGACACCGTCTACGTGCTGTCTGACGCTGCTGATCAGGCGGAAGTGGAAGCCTCCGTCGAAGAAATGGTGCAAGCCGTGTCGTCCTACGTGCCGGGCTACCGCCTCAAGCAGAAAGTCCAGTTCGACCTCATTCCTGAAGACCAGCCCATGAACGTCCCGGGTCTCGGCCGCTTCAGTGGCTTGAAAACCTCCATCTTCCTGGAAGTGGAAGGTGCGGCCCATTACCTGCCCGCCTACGCCGGCAACCTGGACATCATGACCTCCGCCGCCCTCGGTACCGCCGAGCGCATCGCCGAATCGCTGGTCAACTGAGGAGGACCGAACCATGACCTTTAACCCCGGTAAAAAACTCTACATCTCCGACGTGACCCTGCGAGACGGCAGCCACGCCATTCGTCACCAGTACTCCATCAAGAACGTGCAGGACATCGCACGGGCCCTGGACAAGGCGAAAGTCGACAGCATTGAAGTCGCCCACGGCGACGGCCTGCAAGGCTCCAGCTTTAACTATGGCTTTGGCGCCCACACCGACCTGGAGTGGATCGAAGCCGTGGCCGAAGTGGTGGAACACGCCCAGATTGCCACCTTGCTGCTGCCCGGTATCGGTACCGTCCACGACCTGGACAACGCCTACAAAGCCGGTGCCCGCATTGTTCGTGTCGCCACTCACTGCACCGAAGCCGATGTCTCCAAACAGCACATCGAGCACGCAAGAAAGCTGGGCATGGACACCGTCGGCTTCCTGATGATGAGCCATATGCAGACCCCGCAGGGCCTGGCCGAACAAGCCAAGCTGATGGAAGACTACGGCGCCACCTGCCTCTATGTGGTCGACTCCGGCGGCGCCATGAACATGAACGATATTCGTGACCGCTTCCGCGCCCTGAAAGACGTACTCAAGCCGGAAACCCAGACCGGCATCCACGCCCACCACAACCTGGCGCTGGGTGTGGCCAACTCCATGGTGGCGGTGGAAGAAGGCTGTGACCGCATCGACGCCAGCCTCTCCGGCATGGGTGCCGGCGCTGGCAACGCCCCGCTGGAAGTGTGCATTGCCGCCTTCGACAAGCTGGGCTGGAACCACGGCACGGACGTGTACGCGCTGATGGACGCCGCCGACGACATCGTGCGCCCGTTGCAAGACCGCCCGGTAAGAGTCGACCGTGAAACATTGGCCCTGGGCTACGCCGGTGTGTACTCCAGCTTCCTGCGCCATTCCGAAGTGGCGGCGCAGAAGTATGGCCTGAAGACGGTGGATATTCTCGTTGAACTGGGCAAACGCCGGATGGTGGGTGGCCAGGAAGACATGATCGTGGACGTGGCGCTGGACCTGTTGAAGGCGCAAGAGGAGCAAAAAGCATGAGCAAGACCCTGAGCAATGACCAGATGCTGGCCCTGGCTGAGCACGTAGAAAATGCCGAACTGAACGCCCACGATATCACCAAGGTCACCAATGATTATCCGGACATGACCTTCGAAGACGCCTACGACGTGCAGTGGGAAATCCGCCGTCGTAAGGAGGCCCGTGGTAACAAGGTGGTGGGCATGAAGATGGGCCTCACGTCCTGGGCCAAGATGGCTCAGATGGGTGTGGAAACCCCCATCTACGGCTTCCTGGCGGATTACTTCAGCGTACCGGACGGCGGTGTGGTCAACACCAAAGAGCTGATCCACCCGAAAATCGAAGCCGAGATCGCCTTCGTGACCAAGGCGCCGTTGCACGGCCCGGGCTGTCATATCGGTGACGTACTGGCGGCGACGGATTTTGTGATCCCGGCGGTGGAAGTGATCGACTCCCGTTACGAGAACTTCAAGTTCGACCTGGTGAGCGTGGTGGCCGATAACGCCTCATCCAGCCGTTTTATCACCGGTGGCACCATGGCCAACGTGGCCGACCTGGACCTGAAAACTCTCGGGGTAGTAGTCGAGAAGAACGGTGAGATTGTGGACGTCGGCGCCGGTGCTGCGGTGCTGGGCCATCCGGCGTCCAGTGTGGCCATGCTGGCCAACCTGCTGGCTGAGCGCGGTGAGCACATCCCGGCCGGCACCTTCATCATGACCGGTGGCATCACCGCGGCGATTACGGTGGAAGCCGGTGACAACATCAGCGTTCGCTACCAGGGCCTGGGAACGGTCACGGCCCGGTTCGCATAAGGAGGTTTTATGCCCGTTGCTCAAATCAACATTCTGGAAGGCCGTACGGACGAGCAAAAGGAGATGCTGATCCACGAGGTGACAGACGCCATTGTCCGTTCCCTCGGCGCGCCGGTTGAAAGTGTTCGTGTCATTCTCAACGAAATGCCGAAGCAACATTTCGGCATCGGCGGGCAGTCAGCAAAAAAACTGGGGCGATAAGCCCCGGCAATTTCGCCGTCTTATTAGGAGAAGACACATGACAAAACTTCCGGTGTTATTTGTCTCCTGTGACGCTGACAGCATCCAGTCCCGGGAACAGACCTGTTCCGGGCCTGCCCGGATGATCTGGGGCAAGCAGTACAAGAGCGTGGTGGTGATCAGCTCCCGTGCCGATCAAAAAGCCCCGGAAATCCTGCAGCTTAAAGGCAACGGCTCCACCGCTGGCAGGATAAAGACGCTGCTCTCAGACCAGGGCTTTGAGCCGGAAGTGCATTCACGGGATGTCGTAAGCCGGCACCAGTTGTTCCGGGTGCTTCTGGCAGAGGAGCCCGGGGAGTTAACGGAGCTGATCCTTAATACCGGTATGAGTGAGCTTGAATATCGGCGAGTCGGGCGGTGTCTGGAGGTGCTTCGGGAACAGGATGTCCTTTTAATCTGCCTTGATGACAAGGCCTGCCATAAAGAGGCAGATGGTATTTCCCTGCACGACCGGCATTTAAGGGAGTTGCTCAGTGCCTGGGCACAGGATCAGCAGTGGGGGGCCGTGATGTCGTTCAAGGGAGATGCTGCGGGCTCCGCCCAGAATAATCGCCTGGATGACCCGACGGTGTGCCTGCTCAATGCCGCGTTTACCCTGGGGGGCTCGCAGTTTCCCCAACGGATGTTCAGCAGTGGAATGAACAATGCGGCACAGATGCTGTCCGGATTTGGCTGGATGAGATAGCGGCGAGCCGCTGTATTGGGGTCGCGAGCTGACGGCGCTGCGGGCCTGATATACTCTGGGCTGCTGTCCCTGAACGCTCTCTGACCAACGCCCTGACTGATCGAGGTTGCCGTGGTTGCTTTGAAGATTCTGATGATCGGTGCTGGTGGCATCGGAGGTTACTACGCCGCAAGGTTGGCTGACGCCGGTCACCAGGTTGTGCTGACGGCCCGTGGCGATCACCTTGAGGCATTGAGAGCAAAAGGCCTGACCGTAGATTATCAAGGGCAGGTTCTCCAGCATCGCCTCCCGGCCTGCGATCATCAGGAGCTCATTCGGGATTACCACCCGAATGATTTTGATCTGGTTGCCATTGCCCTCAAATCGACGGCGACCGGTGCCGTGATGACGGAGCTTTCTGACTGGCTGTGTGCAGGCTCCGTTCCGGTGCTGTCTCTCCAGAATGGTATTGATAATGAACCCCTGATTGCCGAGGTGGTGGGCGAAGAACGTGTGCTCGGCGGCCTTGCGGTGCGCATTGGCGGCCACATAACCGAGCCGGGCAAGGTGTTCGCCGAAGGCGTGGCCCAGATCGTGATAGGCGCCTGGCCCATACCAAAAACTGACGACCTACGAGTGGAACTGCTCAAGACTTTGGCGTTGGCTTTTAACGAGGCGGGCATTCCCACCACCGTATCGGAAAACATCCGGTACGAACTCTGGCGCAAGCTGGTCATCAACAATGGAGTTAATCCGTTGTCAGCGCTCACTCATCTGGATACCCGCAGCCTGACTCATCACCCGGAGTTCGGCAAAGTGGTCTACGGCATGATGGCGGAAACGGTTAAGGCATCGGAAGCAGACGGGGTGAACCTGACACGGCAAGACCTGGATGACATGTTCGAGCTGATCAGCAACTTCAACGCCATCAAAACCTCCATGCTGGTGGACAACGAAAAAGGCCGTCCGCTGGAGCTGGACAGCATCGCCGGGGCCGTGCTGCGCCGGTGTGCGCAACTGGGTGTGGATGCGCCGTATACCTTTACTGTGAATGCCTTGCTGCGCCAGCAGCAATAGGGCGACGTTATGTTTGTCAAAACCAACACCACCGGCTTTGCCGATGCATTAACCTGTGAGGCGGAGGGGCTGGAAAGCCTTCGCGAAGTGTTGGTGCAGGTTGGTGTGGAGCATCTGAGAATTCCGCAAGTGGCTGAGGTCGATCAGTACAAGCTGGTGATGACCCAGATCGTGTCGGTTGCTCCGGACGAAAGGGGCCAGGCCCTGCTCGGTGAGGGCCTGGCCCGACTTCACCAGCAAGAGCGGGAACACTACGGCTGGGGCCGGGATAATTATATCGGTCTGTCACCACAGCCCAACGGGCTAACGGAATCCTGGGGGCAGTTCTTTGTCGACTATCGACTCCGGTATCAGGTCAGCCGGATTGCTGATCCGGTTATTAGAGAAAGATTTCAACGCGTTGTTGACCAAAGTAGCGCTGCGCTTACCCGCTGGCTGGACAGTCACTGCAAGCACCCCAGCCTTCTGCATGGTGATTTGTGGCGTGGCAATGTGTTGTTCGATCACGACGGCCCCTGGCTGATTGACCCTGCGGTCTATCAGGGCGATCGGGAAGCGGATATTGCCATGACAGAAATGTTTGGAGGCTTCGGTGCGGCCTTCTATCGCGCTTATGACAGTGTTTATCCTCGCTCGGAGGTCTATACCACCAAGCGCGAGATCTACAACCTCTACCATTACCTGAATCACTACAACCTGTTTGGTGCCGGTTATCTAGGTGGCTGTGAGCGAGGTATGGCGGTTGTCGCGGATTTCTGAACGTTAGTCACTCAAACGAAACCCGAGCACCCGCAGTTTGAGACAAGTCAGAGGTAAGGTACGGAGATGGTGTGCCTGGGAAAGTCAGGCGTTCTGGCAGAAAGTTTGCACTCCATCACAATGCCTGCTCACAATCAGGCGTCCAATGTAAAAGAATGTCAAATTCGAAGGATTGATGGATTGCCTTTGGTGTAAGATGAACAAATCTTAAACGGATTTTAATGTAAGGCTTCGCATGCAGTGGATGCATCCTTCCTGCGTATCTTCGCAAACTGCTCTTCAATTTTCGCTCTCTAGTTCAAAGGGCAGCTCTCCTATACTGTCGAACTTCCGGGGCAGTGGTGCCTGAGTTCATTTTTAGGGCTCTTGATGGGGAGGGTGAACCTGTAAAAGGCTCACTGCACGCCACCAATCGGGCGGAAGCACAGACCGCGCTCGAATCTCGAAGCTTGTTTGTCGAAAAGCTCTCTCAGAACGTGTTGTCGGCTTCTCGAAAAGTCCGTGTAAGTGACAAGGAATTTCTTGGGTTTACCAAGCAATTGGCGTCTTTATTAAGGGCGGGAATGCCTCTGGTTGAATCTATAGCGATCGCCAGAAAACGAGGGCACAGCAAGGCCTTCGGCGCCATTCTAGAAAACATAGAAGCCAAACTTAAGGATGGCGGGGCATTAGCGGATGTGTGTGGACAGTACCCTGATGTGTTTGACGAGATTTTTCTGAGTAATGTTCGCACGGCGGAAAAAGGCGGCGGGTTATACCAGGCGCTCAGCGAATATCAGTCATACCTGGTCCGTCGAATTACCTTTCAGTCCACGCTGAAAAAGGCTATCGCCTATCCCGTCTTTTTGGTGGTCACGCTGGTGGTTGTGCTGGGCTTTCTGTTTGTCTTCATCGTTCCTAGTTTTTCCGAACTCTTCGACAGTTTCAATGCCGAGCTCCCCTATGCCACAAGGCTTGTTCTTGGTCTCGCCGAGACGTTTCCGGTCTTCGCGGGTGCCCTTGTGGCTATGGCGGTGTCATTTGGTCTGTTTTTGAAATTAACGAAAGAGAAAGTGGGCCTTCAACAACGGCTTGATGCCATGAAGCTGAAGATACCGGTGGCGGGAAGGATTGTGCAGCATAGTCGGTTTGCCCAGATTTCCCGAAACATGGCCACTATGGTGTCATCAGGAATGCCTTTGGTGGCCTCGCTGGATAGCTTGGCTGAAAGTTTCGAGAAAACGTCTTCTGGCCCGCAGCTCCGCAATATTAGAGAGCGGGTAATGGAAGGTATTCCTCTACACAAAGCAATGCTTGAGCAGCAGTTGATGTCAGAGCAAGCCGTGATGCTTATCGAGGCGGGTGAGAGCGCCGGTGACCTCGCGGGCATGATGTCAGAGGTTGCTGATTATTATGAAAGTGAGCTCACAGACCGGCTCGATGTAATTATGAGCCTTTTTGAGCCTGTTTTAATGCTGCTGATCGGGTTTGTTGTGGGGGGCATTATTGTCTCAATGTATCTGCCGATTTTCTATCTCGCAGAGGTGGTTCAGTAATGGGAGTCAAAGAGCGAATGACGCTTCTAGACGCTTTGTCTGAACTCAAATATGTCGAATCAAATTTTGACTTCGATGTTGGTGAGTTTGAGGCGTCATCTGACTTTGAGGCCGCTCTGGTTGAAAGGGGGGTGGTCACGAAGTCCCAGCTCAGTAAGGCCCTGGCATTCCAGCTGGGAGTAAGAGAACTGGAACTAAGGAGCGCCGGTCTTACGCATCAAGTCTTCGACATCCTTCCCTTCGAGATATGCAATCGGTTTCAGGTCGTCCCGGTATCGGATACTGATGGAGTGGTTGAAGTAGCGTTTTCAGATCCGCGTGACCTGAAGTTACAACACCTGTTGGAATTCTATACACAAAAGCGTGTTCGATTTTGCGTTGCGGATTCCGACTCAATACGCCAGACATTGGCGACTCTTAACGAGAAGCACGATGCACTCAAAGACGTCACTGATGGAATGCGACTTGAAATTGTGCTTGATGACGGAAAAGAGAACAAGTCTTATTCGCTTGAGGAGTTCGGCGAATTGTCGAGTAGCCCGGTTGTGCGGCTGATAAATACAACCATCATATCGGCCCTGAAAAAACGGGTTTCCGACATCCATTTTGAAGTGTATGAATACGGCATTGAAGTGAAATACCGGATAGACGGCATACTCTACCCAGCCACTGAAATGCTAGACAGTTCCTACCATGCCTCATTGATTTCCCGTCTGAAAGTCATGGCGGAGCTGGATATTGCAGAAAAGAGAATCCCACAAGATGGACGTTTCAAGCTCAAAGTTCAGGGCAGGGAGATCGATTTCCGATTGTCAGTTATTCCAACCACGTACGGCGAAAATGCAGTAGTACGAGTATTGGACAACCTATCAGGCGCTCAATCGGCCTCGGAGCTTAAGTTAGATAACCTGGGAATTCAGCCAGAGCAGCTTAAATATGTTCGGCGCGCAGTCAACGAGCCCTACGGGATGATTCTCATTGCCGGCCCAACCGGTAGCGGAAAGACCACCACCATATACTCTGCACTGACCGAGATAAATTCTGGAAGAGAAAAAATCATCACGATCGAAGATCCGGTTGAGTATCAGATTGATGGAGTTATGCAGATCGCCGTCAATGAGAAAAAGGGCCTTACTTTTTCCTCCGGTTTGAGATCCGTTCTTCGCCATGATCCAGATAAAATTCTTGTCGGTGAAATTCGGGATGCTGAAACGGCGAGCATAGCCGTCAGGTCTGCGTTAACCGGGCATTTGGTTTTCTCTACGGTACACGCTAATAACGCAATAGATGTGATTTCGAGATTCCAGAATATGGGAATCGATATCTTCAACTTTATCTCTTCATTGAACTGTGTAGTCGCGCAGCGGCTGCTCCGGGTATTGTGTCCCAGCTGTAAGGCCCAAACCCACTACGATTCGACCTATCTCATTGAAATGGGGTTCACGCCGGAAGAAACCGACGTTCCCTTTTTTACGGCTTCAGGATGTGAGGAGTGTGGGGGCACCGGGTATCGGGGCCGAACAAGTATTGCCGAAGTTCTGGTGCTGAATGATGATCTCCGGCATCGAATACTCGAGAGGCAGTCGGTTTATGAAGCGCTGAACGCCAAAGATCTTTGCGGAGCACTTACACTGCGCAGATCTGCGCTAAACGCGGCCAAAATCGGCCTCAGCTCTTTGGAAGAGGTAAACCGTGTTACGTTTGTTGAGTAAGGCTTCGGACTATATGCACCGCAAGCATGTGGGCAACCTTGCCCTTGTGTTGGGGAGCCGACAGGCGGTGGTCAAGTATCAAACTCTGCCTGAGCCGCACGAAAGGGCCTTTGCCCGAGAGCTGGATATTAATGGGGCTGACAAACAAAGCGCCGCCTGGTCCGCCGAGGAGCGAAAGCTGTTAGAGGGGGTTCCGTGTTACGTCGCACTGCCTGATTACGAATTCTGCTACAGAATATTGCCGTCTGCGAAGCTTCCTGAAAAGAAAAGCTCCGCTATGCAGTTTATAAAATGGCGCCTTGAGCAGGACCTAGGTGAGCTTCAGCATGATTGCGAAGTGGCGATCGGCCAGCCTGATAGCGATGCCAGGTCTGCGCTGATGCTTAAGTCAAACCGTTATCAAGAAGTTTCGAATCTCGTTCGAAGCGCCAGCGCCCAGCCGAAAATGCTTTTGCCTCTTGGCTTTTACATCCTGTCGGAGCTCCAGCGTTCTCCCGAGAGCTTATCATCGCTTTTATCGAATAGGGTCTTGATCTTTCTCTGGGACGACTTCTGGTCTTTCTTGAGCGTGAATGCAAATGGCGCGATCACCCATTATCGCTCATGTCGTTGGTCAGCCAAGCTGACCAGAGCTGAGGAGATAAATGAACTGGCCGCAGAATTCGGCTTCTCGATTCGGGCGGCCTCAGGTGTTGCTCTGCTAGCCGGGCTTGGTGCGTTGTGTGAGCTGTACCAGAAAGAAGCCGAGTTGGAGCGATACTCAGTTTCAATGATTGAACGTTTTGTCTTTGGCGAGAATGAACAGCTCCAGCAAAGAAACGAAATCCTTGATGTGATATTACGTTATGAAACCTGAGTTTCCTCATTTCTATAGCGATCCCAGATTGGGCATCAAGCGTTTTACCGCACTTGTACTAATTATGGCGGTGTTGACTTCAGGGGTGTTTGTCTTCGAAGTGGCCTCTTATTATTTAGCCGATTCCGAGATTGTCAGCAACAAGCTAAAGATTGACCGATATCAAAAATTGAGAAATGAATCTCCTGATACATTGGTACTTGAAAGCAAGTACCTGGACGCAGTTAGTAAATTGGACCTTGTGAGTTCAGCTCATGGCTCCAGCCGGAGCCTTGATTCGGTTCTGGATAGTTTAGAGAAGTCTATTGATCAGAACAGTGTCGTCGAAAGGGTAATTTTCGACGCAGGAAAAAAACACGCGCTGGTCTATGTGAAATCGGTTTATCCAAGAGAGCTGGAATCTTCAATAACATCCAGCGACGTTGAAGCAATGCTGAACTTCTCAATCTTGTCCAAGAAAACCGCTGGCAAGTCGCCCTATGAGGTCATTTATGAACTGAGGGCTGCCCTATGAATCGAGAAATAAAAAATTGCTTGCGGGATCCCCTGTTTCGAAGGGTCTTGTTTATTTGTTGTGTGATTTCGTTGGCGGCAATTACCTTTCACTTTTCACTTTATACCTCGTCTGTTTCGGAAAATGACCAACTAAGACGTCAGCTGGATGACGTGAAAGCTCAGTATTCGTATCAGCAAAGGCTTTCGGGACAGTTGGCCAGGCTTGAAAATGTTCAAGTGCGCCTCGAAGCCTTGAGTGCAATGTTGGGGCGAAGATTCAGTTCGGTTGCATTTTCTGCCGACATGGAACGCTTTGTTAGCGAATCAGGAGTCGAGATAGTCGCCCAGTCATACTCGCCTGCGCGGGTTCACGGGCAATTTGAGGTCGTAGAAATTAATGTCCGAGTGGCCTCTGATTATAAGGGAATGCGTAGATTTATCAGCCTGATTAAGGAAAGCCAGTTTTTTGTCGTGATTGATAGGGCGAAGCTCGAATCACGAGGTTCAAGAATATTGGGAGACCTGGATCTCCAGGTGCGATATTTGGGTGGAAATAATGGCGAATAGAAATCGACTTAAGGCCGGTCTCGGAGCCATCGTCCTACTTGTATTGATACTTCTTAATATTAAGAAATACTGGTTGGAAAATGATGCAGGACAGACGGAGTATCGAACATATAACGAAGTTGCGGAGTTGATAATCCCCCCGGCACTCACTGATGACAGTAGTGGTGGTTCCACGCGAGATATTTTTGTCCGGCTGGATGCAGATGAAATAAGCTCCTCAGAACATGATGCCGAAAGAGTCGAGGAGGATCCAGCACCGGCCAGCGAAACCGTCCAAGAAAAGGTTGCGGATATTGGCTCATATAAGGATATTGATTTGCTTGGTGTGAGTATGCGCGCTGAAGCCTCCATGGCTCTTATTAGATACGACGGCCGATCCTATTACGTGGCTGTAGGCGATGTGGTAGGTGGTCGTTATTTCATAGAACGTATTGATGAATCTGGTGTTTATGTATCAACAAAGTAGTATGAAGAGCCTCCGCATTTGGCTGGTTCTTTTGGTAACCGGACTGGTGTCCGGCCTTGGTGGTTGCGCAAGCCAGCCAACCAACCATGATTTGGCCTACTACCAACGCATGGTGGAGGAATATCCGCAGAACCAGATTTTCAAGCTTGAATTGCAACGAGCTGAGTTTCTCAAAGAGCAGGAAATTAACAGAAAAGCTCAGGAAATGATTAATTTAGTTCGATATGATGCCGCAGCGCTCATTGTAGCGGAAGGTCTTGCGGAGCTGCCAGAAAGCCTCATCTTGAAAGAGCTTAAGGAAAAGCTGGTAGATCTGTCCGATTCCATAGCAGCCTATGACAACGCTATAAAGCTGATTGAACAGGGAGAGGTGGTTGCTGCCATCGACGCTCTGGAGCAGTCGGTCCGGTTAGATCCTGGTAACGACGAAGCCATGACCCTGCTGAAGCGAATAAAGAAACGTCAGATCCCCAGCCGGAGAGTGGATACCATTGATCTTAATTTTAATAAACTGGAGTTACGCTCAGCTATTGAGTTCATTGCGCGCTCTTATGGTATTAATGTTATTTTTGATGAATCGGTAAAAGATGTGCCAGTCACTCTGGATATTGATAGTCTTGATTTCTATCAGGCGCTCGATTTGATGCTTCAGATGTCAAGACACTATTTCAAAGTGGTTGATTCCAAGACCATCGTGGTCTATCCGGATAGTAAGGACAAACGTGCACAGTACGAAGAACTGATGCTGCGGGCCGTTCAGCTAGAATTCATTAACGTGAAGGATATGGCTGCGATATTAAAAGCAGTCTTGAATATAGGCAACATAACGCTTAACGAATCTAGTAATTTACTAATGATAAGAGAAAGCCCGCAGGTGATGGGGCTGGTTGATCAGTTAATTACGATCAATGACGTCCCCCAGCCTCAAGTCCTTCTCGATGTCGAAATACTTGAGATTAATAAGAGCAATTCCAGGCAAGCTGGCGTGGATTTTGGCAGCTATCAGATAGGGTTGTCGACAGACTCTATTCCGATCAGTGAGTCGATATTGGGCTCTATTAACGAAAATTCGGAAATGACAATTCCTTCGGTCTCATTGAAAGCATTGAAGCAAGACGTTGATGCAAAAATACTGGCGAATCCCAAAGTGCGGGTGGTAAACCAAAAGCAGGCGAAAATCCATATTGGCGACCGCGTCCCCCTCAGAAGTTCATCGATCCTTGATGCAACGGGGCAGACGCGAACCACGTTCGAGTATCAGGAGATCGGGATTCGTCTAGCGGTAAAGCCGCAGATCCACCCCAATAATGACACCACGTTGGAAGTATCGCTTGAAGTGAGTGCCTTGGGGGAGAACCTTGGCACGACAGAGGAGCCGGCCTTTCGAATCGGCTCAAGGAATGCCGAAACCATGATGGTCCTCAAAGATGGTGAAAGCGTGCTGTTGGGTGGTTTGATCCGTGAAGAAGAGCGCCGGTCGTTTTCTACCTTCCCGGGAATTGAAAGAGATTCGTTTCTCGCAAAGCTCTTTTCGTTCTCGGACACATCTGAAGGGAGAACCGATGTGCTCCTGACGATAACACCAAGAGTGATTCGAAAGAATCGTCTGAATGAAGTCTTGCATGACCTTGAGATGGAGACAGGAACACTTGAGCGGACATATGCGCCTACAAATGATGCTATTTATCGGTTGAGAGTTGGCGCCCCCAAATTTACCAGCATCGATCAGATGGAGGCTGACCAACGATTAAACCTGTCAATCGATAGTGGTTTGACCGCTGAGTCATCGGCGAAGGTGGTGGGAGACCAGGTTCGCAGGTCTGAGCATACGCACAACGCACCGCCCGCACCGGAATTGACTCCATCGCAGAACGATGTTGGCCAAGCGCCCCGTCCCGTCAATGATTCCTCCCCCGTACTGTCAGTAACCCCGGACAAACAAGAGGTCGCGAGCGGCGCCGAGGTAACACTGAGGCTGCAGGTGACGTCACCGGAAGATCTCAGGCAAATAGCGAGTGGTATTTTGTTTAATCCAAATATATTGGAGTTTGTTGGGGCCGAGGTGATTCAACCGTATACGACAGACGTCGCAGTGAACTTGGATTCCACGGGCGGCTCTGCTTCTATCGAGGTGGATGTGAATCCAGACCTCCAGGGGGCGCTGGATGCCGTCGGGGTGATTGAATTGACGTTCAAGGCGCTTCGCAATGGTACGAGCTTTATTGTACTGAAGACTCCGGTTTTAACCTCGGAAGGAGGTGGCAAACAGGGTGGGATTGCAAGAAACGGACGGGTCACGATCAACTAATGAATATTGTTATCTTGAAGCCGGCGGAGAGTCGATATGTCAGAGGTTTCTCGCTGGTTGAGATGCTGGTATCCCTGACGATACTGGGGATCCTCGCCTCCGTAGCGATTCCATTTGCCGAGGTAGCAGTGGTCCGGCAGAAGGAATACGAGTTGCGGGAAAGCCTGCGCACGATCCGAACAGCTCTCGACCAGTTTCAAAGCGATTGGCAGGGCGAAGTCATTTCCCGAATTGATGAAAGCTCAAGTCGCAATGGCTATCCCGTGACACTGGCGGTGCTGGTGGAGGGCGTACCGCTAAACAATTCCCAAGACATAAAGAAGTACGTGAGGCGAATTCCTCGCGACCCGTTCAATGACGATACTTCCAGCTCGGAAGAGCACTGGGCATTGAGATCATCGCAGGATGATCCTGATTCGACCTTGTGGGGCGGAGAAGATGTATTTGATATCAGGTCAAAAAGTCACCGTGTTGCCTTGGATGGCAGCGACTATAAGGACTGGTAATGATGTGCTCACCCGCTTTCAGAGCAGTCCAGAATCGTCGAAGAAAACACTCAGGATTTACGCTGATCGAGCTTTTGGTGGTTCTTACCATGATCGCTTTGATGGCGAGCCTGGCCGCACCGGTGGTCTACAAGTCAGTAGTACGGGCAAAAGAGTCGGCCTTAAAGGAAACACTTCAAATCTCGCGACTTGCCCTTGACGACTTCTACACCGATAAGGGGCGATATCCGTCAACACTGAGCGAGCTGGTAGAAGAAAAGTACCTGCGGTCCGAGCCGTACGATCCCGTGATTGAAAGCAGCACGCAGTGGGTGCTTGAACGGTCCTATGAGAGGCAGGGGATCATTGATATCTCCAGCGCCTCAAACGAAGCAGCCCTTGATGGCAGTTTATACAGTGAGTGGTGAAGTATGAAAAAGCAAACCGGTTTTACGATGATGGAGCTATTGATAGTGCTGGTAATTATTGGCCTGTTGGCGGCACTGGTTGGCCCCACCTTGTACAAACAAATCAGCCCAGCTAAAGCCTCCGTTGCAAAAGCTCAGATTCAGAACTTCATGAGCGCGCTGGACGCTTATTTCATCGACACGGGGAAATTCCCTTCCAGCCAGCAAGGTCTGGGAGCGCTGCGAGACAAGCCATCTTCGGTTTCGGGTTGGAATGGGCCTTATCTCCAGAAGGAGCTTCCGAGTGATCCTTGGGGGAACCCATACGTTTACCGGTCGCCGGGCCGAAATGGAGGATATGAAATCATCTCTTATGGAAGCGATGGTGCTGCGGGTGGGGAAGGCGATGCGAGGGATATTAATAGTTGGGAAAGTTAATAGCCGCGCCCAAATCCGTGAGACATGGTGGCTACAGCTATCTGATTCTGTTGCTGGTTATAGCGGTCACTATGATTTCAACTTCGGTTGTCTCCAGAGTGGCGTCGCAACTTCATCAGCGTGCGATGGAGAAAGAGCTGATTTTCAGGGGCGAGCAATACCGACGGGCAATAAAGTCCTTTTATGAGACAGGAACGCCAAGGCGTTATCCCAGATCAATTGATGACTTGCTCCTGGATCCCCGATTTGTGTCTATCCACCACTTGAGGAAACCATGGGGCGATCCGATGGGCGGGCCAAATGGCGAGTGGAGAATGGTGTTAAACGCCTCCGGCAATATTGTTGGAGTGGTCAGTAAAAGTGATGGACGACCGATAAAAAAGTCAGGCTTTCCGTCGAACTTATCTCACTTCGAAGATGCTGAGACTTATGAAGACTGGGTTTTTGCGCACGATCCGCAAAATCTCATTTTGAAGGAAAGCAATTTCTTCCCGTAGTGGGTGGGCGATATTGTGAAAGTTTGCAAAACCGGGTTTTAATTTCCGATTTTGCGACGTGGTGGCTGCGAGCAGAATGAGATAATTGATATAAATGTGAGGTTGTTGGGTTTGTATCCTTGATCCAGTGGAAAGCCTGACCCATACAAATTAAACTCGCCAATCCCGCGCTTTACATAGGAAGTGTTATGTTGGGGGTTGTGGCCAATCAATAAACAATTGAAGTGGCCCAATCAAAATATTTCCTGCATCTGCAGGACCGAGACGGAATGAAACATGTTGTATCTGGCTCCAAGGATGGTTGTTGCCGTTGCCTTCCTTTTGTTCTTTGTTTTTTCTCTTCCTGCCCATGCAAATAATGAAGTCCAGCAACGCTGGGAGACCTATTTTGAACGTTATCTGGCTGGTCGCGATGTAACCGAATTCGCGGGCTTCTTGAATGCAGAGGTCTCAACCCCGAATGCGCGGATGCGTACGGAATCACCGGCTCGTTTGTCATCGTCCTACCAAGCGTTTTTGCCGAAATTGGCAGAAGCGCTGGCGCAGGATCAAGCGTCAGTATGGTTCCTCAAACCCCACTATGAACGCTTGAAAGCTGAGCACTTGCTTTTCCGGTCCTATCTGAATGAAGTCGATGAGAAAGCTCATAAACTTGGCGCATTGGATCGCAATTCGTTCTCTGACCAATATTCCAACCTGGTTTCGCCATTGTTTGAGGGTTTGGATGCGTTTTTCGAAAGCTATGAGAAGGTTGGTGGCGGATCTGTCATAACGGACTTAGGGGCGATTTTCACGAATTATTTTGAGATCCGAAACATACGTTCGGTGGCGCTGGAACTCTCGGCTCTCATTGACCCACCTTATCAGCCGATCATACGTTCCACCGGGCTTCCCTACGGCCCTCTGAGTCTATCATCGAAAGCGCTGGTCAAAGAGCCGGTTGAAACGCCTAGTTATCAGCAACCAAGCGGCCCCGAGCCAACCGCCGCTGACCTGCAGGCAACCTCACAGGCACCCCTGCAGGAGGCGGTATTACTGCTTGCCGAGGAGTTGAATTATAATCCGGCCGCGATTTTCGAGTTTGTACACAACAACATTGCTCGGGAGTGGTATTCGGGCGCAATGAAGGGAGCGCTGGGCACCCTTGAACAACGCGCAGGCAACTCGGTTGACCAGGCCAGCCTACTGATTGCATTGCTGAGGGCAAGCAGCATACCTTCGCGCTACGTTCACGGCGTTGTCGAAATGCAAATCGAACAACTCCGCAGCGAATTGGGCATTGACGATCCCAATGCGATCGTCCGAGCCATTCGCGCCTCAGGAGTCCCCGTTCAGTCAATTGTGCGAGGCGGTCGGATCGACGCGATTGAAGTAGAGCACACATGGGTGTCTGCGTACGTGCCCTATGCAAATTACCGAGGTGCGACGGTGGATCGCTCAGGAAAGCTATGGTTGCCCCTGGATCCCTCACAGAAAGCCTATTCGTACACAGCGCCGACGGCAGTGCTTGGCGCAGTTGAAGACGAATTGGCGGCGATATCCGCTTCCTATTTTAACTCCATTCAAACGGATTCTCCCCTCGCGAAAATTCGTGCTCTGGTGGAGCAGACCGTTGCCCAGGCCGGGGAAAGCTACAAGGCCCAACTGGGCTCGCGAATCATAGAGCAGGAGCCGTTACGCTACCTTCCAAATAGTCTGAAGACTCCCGTGGTGGCAATAACAAAAGAAGAATCGGAACTCTCGGCGCAGTGGTTGCAAACGCTCGAGTTCCGGGTGTTCTCGTCAGTGAACGCTATTGATGACCCGGTATTGGAAGCCTCCATTCCCGTGTCTGAGCTGGCAAGCCGCAGAGTAACAATTTCTTACCTCCCAGCATCGTCTGATGACCACAACACGGTAAACAGCTTTGGCGGCCTGGATGCGGTTCCACCAGGCCTCGTTAAATTACGACCACAAATCAAGGTGGCCGGAAAGCTCGTTGCGGTCTCCGAACAGCCTGTTGATATGGCCGCCTGGCAACGCCTGGAGGTGTCGATTCGTTCGGCTTATCACACAGAGACAGTCGTCAAAAATATTCTGGCCGGTGGTTATGAAGCACTTGCTGTGAGTGCCCAGAAGGTAACGCAAACGGGTGAAAAAAACCTGATAGGGGATACCGAATATCTTGCTGCCCAGCTACTCAGCCAGTCCGCACTGCGTTACCTCAAAGCCTGGGACCAAACCGAAGCCGAGCTCGCAGCTTTGTCGGGTCAGGTTCTGATCAAACCATTACCGTCACTGGTTTTCGTGGGTCAAAATCTCTCGGTGGATCGTGTCCTCGGTGTTCCCCAGCTAATCAACTGGCATGGCGTCACTATGGATGCCGCGTTCCGGGTTTCCGAGGTGATGCCTGCCACCGCCAGTGCGCTTTCTGCGCAACAGTTCCGACAACTGAGCGCTCTACAGGGATCTTTCCTGGAGCACGCACAGTTTGAGTCGGATTTCACCGTAGCCAGTGTTTCTGCGGATAAAGCCATTGCCGTTGCAAGAGGGCAGGGCCTGGACGTGCTCTCACTCGTTGCGCCAGATTCTCCGCAGCTTTCCAGCCTTTCACACCCGCAGCCCGTGGTGGACGCAGTGCAGGAGTGGCTGTCTCTCGGGTATCAGGTTGACCTTCCGGTTTCTCCCGTTACCTATGAAAACTGGACGGGTTCGGCCTGGGTGGTTACCGATACGGCTACAGGTGCTCAGGGATATTTCTTGTCGGGCGGCATTGCGGGCGGTCAGTCCGCCTCCATTGCATGGCCCGAGGGTCTCAAGAATGCCCTTATAAACGAATATTCCGAGCCCCCGGAAACCAACACGGATCTCGTTGCACGACTGCTAATGATACCTTCCACGGATGTCCAGACTGGCGCCGCCGGTCAACAGGGCGAAGAGCTGAAGGTTCTGGCACAAACTGTGGATGGGCGCCCGGTAGTAGGCGCATCCGTGGTGTTCAAACGGGAACTCGGCGGTTTGCGGTTGGTTGATCCCGAAGATCCGGAATCCGGAGCGGACCTTGATGAGGTCACGGTGATTACAGACAACAACGGCATTGCTTCCGTTGCCTTTGTCCATGGCACCGATACGGGGCGAAGCTCCTTGTTCCGGAGAACTGACCCGAAGCTCGTGTTCTCGGAACGGGTTTCGTACAACACGGTAACGGCGAGCCATGAAAAGGCCGCTCTCCAATCACCATTCACGGTATACACCACTGCGGGCGAGTTGGCTGATTTGAACCTTCTGTCTGACGGTCTATCAAATCGTCCAGGGGCTTGGGCAGACACGCTGAGGGTCATGCCTGTTGATGAATTCGGCAACCCCATCAGCAATGTAGAGGTAACGTTTTCGACCGGCTCACCTTCCCGGGCGCTCAAAGCCGGGAGCCTGAATTCCAGAGTGGCCGGGGATGGCCTGGATACATGTCCTGCTATTCCGTCCGTCTGGAACTGCGGTGTCAGCATCAGCACGACCTTGTCTTCTCCCTTATACGGCGCAGTGACTTACCTGTTCAATGGCTCTGAATCTGGCGTGGTATATCGCTGGCACGTATCGGCGGGTTCAATCACTAAGACGGTTTCAAATGAAGTGGCAGCGGCAAGTGCGCGAGAGATCCGATTGCAATTTGCCTATCAGATGGCTGCGGACGGAAGCGTTGGAGCCTCTGCCAAGGTGGGCGAGCTCTATCCCGCGCCACTGAAGTTTGCATTGTCCCGATACGATCGCTCGGCCGGCTTCGACACGCCGGATGGAACTCAGTACCAGTACGAACTGGAACCTGTCAGCTTTGAGGGCACACCTGCCCTGACCGTCAATCAGAGAGACCCGGAATCGGGCGAGGTAGTCGAGTCTGGCTCGGCGTTTAACCTGCTTCAGACCCAGCCGGGCCAATACCAGATGCGCCTTCAGATGGGAAACCAGCCCGGCCTGAACCGGGTTCTCGTCAGTGGCGATATTGTTGGAGAAGATCAGCCTTTCAGTGGCCTGGCAGGCTTGGGCTACGGCATTGAGCCGCAGATTGTTGCCCATCAACAGCCCGAAGGATTCAAACTGGACGCAAACAATATCAGTGAGCGATCGCTTGAATTGTTCCACACGGTTTTGCCACCTAGCTATTCAGACCCCAATCGTCGGGTTTATATTTATGCCGACGACCAACTCATTGGCACTACCGTTGATGAGGGCAAGGCCGATGCAACGCACCAGGTGGCCAGACTGCCCTCAGGGTTGCTAATTGATACCGAAAAACAGTACACCGCACGACTGGTGTTCAATCGAGGCTCGACATTCGAGATTGCATCAGACCCCTATCCCATTCCGGTATCCCAGAAGACCATTTTGTTCCCAAGGCAGGATGGCTTGATCGCAGCCAGGCGTGAAGTTGACCTGATGAACGAGTGGGTATGCGATTCCAGCACCGATTTCGTGTTCCGACTGAGCCACCCCGCAACGGTTACCGTTGATCTCACCAGTCCCTTTGGAGGCATCACGACAAACCTGGTGACCGACGTGGACTTCGCCAAAGGCGTGCACGAGATAGATTTGCCCCTATCAACGCTGAACGAGGGTTATTATCGGTTCACCATGAGCACCGTCTCCAGTCTGGACGGGCACACCGAACAGGTAGAAGGCTATGTGGCGGTTCAGTACAACCTCGAATCCAACTTGCCCGTTGGTCACGCCATTGAAGAAAACGTCGACTTGTTTGATGGCCATTTGTTCTTGTCGAGGACGGACCTTTCAATCAAGAGCCGGGGACCAGACCTCAAATTCCAGCGCTTTTACTCAAGCAACAACCGTCAAAACAGCACCCTTGGTGCTGCCTGGGGACACAACTTCGATTCCCAGGTTCGTGACATCGGCTGTGGCGCCGTTGCGATCAGCGGTGGAATCGGTGGCGGGCGTTACTTCCCCGATGGCCAGGGCGGCTATCGACCGCAAAAAGGGCTTCACGGTGACCTGAAGCGAGTCGACGCAAGTGACCGCTGGGTTTTTACGGCGAAAGACGGCACCCGGTATCATTATGAAAAGTATCGTTTTAACGCTCGAAGCTGGCAGTTGGCTTACGTAGAAGACACCAATGGTAATACCCTGGCTTTGGGCTACGACCCGGCAGCGAACGATCCCCGGTTGATGGTCGTTAAAGATTCGTCCGGGCGCGCTCTTGAATTTGAATATGCGCCCAAACCAAGCGGTTTCCGGTTTTTGAACAATCACCTGATCACTCGGATCAAGGCGCCATATGGCATAGAACTTCTCTTTGACTACGATGATCACGGTCGCCTGATCAAATCAACGAAACAGGGCGGTGGTGAACCGGTTGTTGAGTCCTACCGCTACGATGCTCTTTCACTCTTTGCCGTAGAGCCTCAATACTTCAACGACCTGAACGCCGTTACCACACCCAACGGACATCAGGTTGAGTACGAGTACAACATCCAGGACATTCTGGTTCGGTCAACCAGCAGCTTTGCGGTTCCGATCTCGGCTGTTACCAGGATTACCAGGCACCAGCCTGTCTCGGGTAACGAGGTCATCAATTTCACCTACGGCGACCGGGGCACCAGAACCGGGGATCTCACTGCCCGCGTCAATCGAGGAAGCGGCCGCGTAAAGGATTACGTGCTGGACCAGTACGGAGCGCCATTGTCGATTGCAGGGCCAGCGGGCACAGTCTCGATGACTTGGGCACCCGATGACGTAGTGATGACCTCCCGCACGAACGAGCGTGGTATTACCACCAGTTTTACTCATGATGAATGGGGTAATGTCCTCTCCGAGGAAACCGAGGGTATGCCGCCGATCACTCGCAATTACGCGGTAATCGGCGACACAAGGATTCGGAATAGGGTTGCCGAAGAAACCGGGCTGAACGGCGAAACCACCAAGTACGAATACGACGGGGCTGGCAATCTGACATCGATCAGCCACCCGGGTGGCTATGGTGAATCTTTCAGCTATGCCTCCAACGGGGACCGATTGAATCATAAAGATCGTAACGGCAATGTCCGGGCCTTCACCTACGATCCCCACGGTTACGTCGCAACGGTTGCCAACGCCCTGTATTGCTGCGACGAGTCCGAGTGGAATGTCCTCGGGCTGAAAACCTCTGAAACCAATGGCAGGGGCGCCACCACATCCTATCGCTACGACGGCCTCGGCCGGATGATCGGTATGACCGACGCCGAAGGCGGCGAATCCAGCTTCACCTACGATGCACAAGACAATCGCCTGTCGCAAAAAGATCCGGAGGGGCGCCAGACCTTCTGGGAGTACAACGCGCGCGACCAGGTGACTGAAATCCGTAAAAGCCTCGCGGGTGGTTTTATTACCAAGCAGAACCAGTACGACGCCTATGGCAACCTGACAGCGGAATCCGACTGGCTGGCGGACAAAAACTGGACCTACTACGAGTACGACGCCGCCAACCGGCAAACAGCCGTTACCAAAGCCGATGGTGAGGGCAACGAACGCCGGATTGGAAAGTCTTATGACGGGGTTGGTAATCTCACAAGGAAAGACTTTGACCTTGGCCGGTATGAGGCATACCAGTACGACAACCTCGACCGGCTGACCCTGGTGACCGATGCGCTCGGTAACGAATCCCGCAAAGTGGTGCGTGACGATTTGGGTAAAATCGTCACCGAATACGATGCGCTGGGCCGACAGACAGTCACCCGATTTGACGGCCTGGGCCGCCCGATTGTTACCGAGCGCATTGTAAACGGATCGCCGAACCGGCGAATCGCCCGTAGCTTTGACGGCAATGGCAACCTGATTGAAGAGCTCAATCCGATCGGCCGCCTCACGGAAAACCGGTACGACGAGCTTGACCGCAAGATTCAGGAAACCCTCTCTTCTGACTACGGAAGTGCCCTCAGCCGAACCTACTTCAGTTACGACAACGCCGGCAACCTGACCCGCAAGGTTAATGGCCGCACCGTTGCCGAGGTGATGACCTACGACGCCCTGAACCGATTGACAAGCCGGGAATTCCCGGCAGGCAGCGGCGAAGTCTATGCCTACGATTACGACAAGGTAGGTAACCGCACCCGGGAAACCTGGCCAAACGGCAACCTGGTTACCATGACCTACGACGAGCTGAACCGGCTCGATACCAAGTCAGACCTGCTCGGCCTTCTTGAAGACCGGGATTACGACGCCAACGGCAACGTGATTCGGCGCCTGGACGCCAACGGCAACGTCACCACCAGCGAATACAACGCACTGAATGAGCTTCGTGTACGCAACCTGCCGGAGAACCGTAGGGAAGTGCGCACCTACGATCTGGTGGGTAACCTGCTTACCCAAAGCCGTGAAACAGCGGCCGGTGATCGGGTATCCAAGACCACTTACACCTACGACCTGCTGAACCGCAAAGAGACCGAAACGGACCCACTGGGCTACACCACCACCTACGGCTACGACGACGTGGGCAACCTGCTGTGGGTCAAAGACAAACGTAACAACACCACATCCCACACTTACGACGAGCTCGATAACCGCGTTACCACCACCGACCCTAATGGCGACAGCATGGCCTTTGAGTACGATCTGGTGGGTAACCGCACCAAAGAAACCGATAAGAAGGGCCACGTAACCGCCCGGGCCTACGACGTGCTCAACCGCGAAACCCGGGTGGAACGCAACGATCTGGTCATACTGCAGAACGAGTACGACGAAGTCGGCAACCTGGTGACAGAAACCGACGCCAAAGGCAACGTCACTGTGCGGGTCTACGACAGCGCCAATCGCGTTATCGAACTGAGCCGCGAAGAGTCGTCCCTCACACGCTACGCCTACGACCGGATGGGCAACCGCACCGCCGAGTGTGACCCCGAGAGCCGCGCCACCAACTGGCGCTACGACGTCCGTGGCCGCCAGATCTTCGCGATTAACAACCTAGGCCAGACCACCACCTACGCCTACGACGGCAACGGCAACCGCATCGCCCAGACCAAGCCCAAGGGCAACAGCACCGAGAGCGCAACCTGTGGCTACAACGACACCCTGGCCGCGACTTATCCGGGCGATAGCGCCAACCACACCTGGCACTACGGCTATGACAGCGCCGACCGCCTGAGCTCGGTCACCGATGGCAATGGCGAACAGACCCTGTACACCCATAACTACCTGGACCTGCGCACCAGCCATACCGATGCCCTGAACCAGACCACCGCCATGGCCTACGACGCCGTTGGCAACCTGGTGTCCGTCACCTACGCCGATGGCGAGCAGGAGCAATACACCGCCTATGACGGCAACGGCAACCTCAAGGCCATGACCGACGCCAGGGGCAGCGTCGTCAGTTACGACTACGACACCCTCAACCGGGAAACCCAACGGTCTTTCACGCCCATCACCCCCTTGGCCCAGGAAGTCCTCCAGGTGGCCACGGCCTATGACAAAAACGGCAACGTTGTCACCATCACCGAGACCGACACGGTGGGCGACACCCGCGTTACCACCCAAGCCTACGACCGCTTCGACCGCCTCATCCGCCGTGAAGACAGCTTCGGCAAGGTCACCAGCTACGCCTACGACAACAACGGCAACCGCACCCAACTGACCGACCCGGACCTCAACGTTACCCGCTACACCTTCGACAAGCTGAACCGGGTGTCCACCGTCACCACCCTGCAGGGCACCACCAGCTACACCTACGACAAGTCCGGCCTGCGCCGGACGGTGGCCTACCCCGGCAATGCGGTGATGGCCTACCAGTACGACAACGTGGGCCGCACCAAAACCATCACCCATAGCCAGAACAGCGCCCAGGTGTCTGAGTACCGCTATGAGTACGATGCCCACGGCAACCGCGAGCGCCAGGAAGAAGAAAATGGCCGTGGAGAAGAAGTCACCACCTACGCCTACGACAACCTGGACCGGCTGACCCAGGTGACCTACCCGGATGTGCCTGTGGGCACCGGCACCACCGTGATCTACAACTACGATGCCGCCTACAACCGCACCGGCGAAACCACCCTGAACGTGGAAGCCACCACCATTGCGGACAAGACCTACCGCTACAACAGCCGCAACCAGCTAACGGCGGTGGACGACAACCTGGACCCGGCGCAGAACGTCACCTACAACTTCGACGCCAACGGCAACCAGACCGGCAAGACCAAGGCGGCGGTAGAAACCGACTTTGTCTACGACGTACGGGATAACCTCAGAAGCGTCACCACCGGCGGCTCCACCCTGGGTCAGTTCCTGTACGACTACCGGGGCCTGCGCATCGAAAAAGACGGCGCCCGGGGCATCGAACGCTACAGCTACGACGACCAGAGCGTACTGACCCAGTTCGACGACACCGGCGCCACCCTGGCCAAATTCGAGTACGGCGGCAACCGCCTGATCAGCCTCAACAGCCTGGACAACGGCCTGCAGTTTTACCACTTCGACGCCCTGGGCAGCCCGGTCACCCTCACCAAGCCCGATGGCAGTGTGCAAGCAAGATACAGCTACGACGCCTGGGGCCATAAGCGCCATCAGAGCGGAGAAAGTTGGAACCGCTTCGGGTTTACCGGCCATGAGCACGACGAAGAAACCAACCTCATCTATGCCAAGGCAAGGTACTACGATCCGGATACCGGGCGGTTCCTGAGTCAGGATCCGTGGGAAGGTGATACCACCATTGCGCCTTCGCTCAACAAATACCTTTACGCCTATGCGAATCCGACGGTTTATATCGATCCGGATGGAAATGCACCTGTCTTCAATGAGACGGCGCAAGGCCTAAGAGATTGGGCTGACGAGACTAGAGCGACAGCAGGCAAGCTCGAAAATAATGGCTTGAATGTCTTTTCAGCTGCTTCCATGGGGTTGGGCGCTGGTCTACTCGATATTATGGGGGCTGGCGTAGAGGTTTTGAATCAAGGTGTAAACTTGGCAACTGATATTGTCGCTGAGGAAGGTAGTACAAGCCTATGGGCGCAGGAAAGTCGAGCAGATCTAACGCAAACCCGAAGTGACATAACTAATTTCATAGGGTCGAGTGTTGAAACAGCTCAGATCGTGATGGAGGATCCGGCCAGCGCAGCAACGAGTGTAGCTAATGCTGCCTCCGGTGGGGCAAAACAGTTTGCATCGGGTGATCCAGGAGCCGTAGCAGAAGTATTTTCTGCACTGGCCGTCGCTCCCTCCGGTATAGCTGGAATTAATGCATCTGCTAAAGGCATTCGCGCAGCTGGAAGAGGAATTAGGGAAGGAACTTCTTCAACTCTGACGCGCTTAGAAGAGAGTATTATCCAAATGGGGCAGGGAAGTGCGAGCACCCAACGGAACAGATTCGAGCTGTCGCAATTGGATATTGACAATACTATGCTGCGTGTTCAGGCAGGTTTTGGTGACCAGGGTGCAGCCATTAATTTAATAAGATCTGGCGATGTTCAGGGGCTACGGTATTCGGAACGAGCCGCGCGAGTGATTGGCGAAGATGGGCGCTTCGTATCGTTTGATAATGCCGTGGAAAGAGCTGCTCAGCGTAACGCAGGAACTCCTATGGTGGGAGCGCGACATGGTGATGCCGCACTGGTAAGGAATATGGAGGCAACTCGAGATAGCGTCAGGCGAGCCAATGATCGTAGGAGTTGGAATGAGAATGCTCTCGATATATTGCAACGTCTTCTTGAGACTATGAAACAGAGTGAATAGAAATTATGTATTTATTTATTCGAAGAATGTTCTATCGAATTTATTTATTTAAATCGATTGGAAGGCTGTCTGAAGGGGACTATGAATCCGCATATAAATATATCGTAAAATCATCAAAATTTGCTCGTGAGGAAAATATATTTTGTGCTCTAGTCCGCTCTTATTTAGCGCTGTTAAGTAGTCATGAAGAAGACTCCTATCGTTGTATTGAGCTTTTTTATGTCTTCGCTCTTGATGATAAAAACAAAGTTAGGTATACGAGAAATGATGATGAGTGGGCTTGGTTTTTGTTGTTTGCAGAATATATTTTGCATGCTGTTTCTGGAAAAGGAGTAAGCCAGTTTTCGGCTGATAAGAAGCTAATAGTAGAAGAGCCAGATAATATTGATTTCTCTAACATTCAAAACCTCCACAAACGAATATTTAGTCCGAAGGATATGCCAGGCATCAAGCGAGGAATCGAACAATATCGCAGTTCAACTAAACAGGACACCGACTCCAACTGACACCTTGGAGTTCCCCCAGTTTAGTGGACACGCATCGATAACTCCGCAGAAGGAGCTGTCCCGTCCGCTGTCCGGTGTCCCGTTGTCCCGTCCGCTGTCCGGAAGGCATAAGGGCTGGGAAAACCAGTCTCTTTGCTCAAAAGTTGACCGGTTTTCCAGAAAAAAGAGCGACTGACGAACGATTCGTTAGCAAACAACTCGTTGTTTTCTGCCCAGACCAAGTGTTTTGGCCCGGTTTTGCGGCAGTTGGCCAAAGTATTCCCGCTGTTCCCTGCGGACAGTGTGTTCAGCGGTTGAGAGTAGCGGCTATAGCGTAGATCCAATTAAGTGATGTCAGGCTGACGAGCTCTTTAATAATTTGATGATATAAAGATGGGTGGCCATAGCAGACCACCACCTACGCCTACGACGGCAACGGCAATCTTGAGGCCATGACGGATGCCAGGGGCAGCGTTGTCAGCTACGACTACGACACCCTCAACCGGGAAACCCAACGGTCTTTCACGCCCATCACCCCCTTGGCCCAGGAAGTCCTCCAGGTCGCCACGGCCTACGACAATAACGGCAACCGCAGCCAGCTGACCGACCCGGACCAGAGCGTCACCCGCTACACCTTCGACAAGCTGAACCGGGTGTCCACCGTCACCAACCTGCAGGGCGCCACCACCTACACCTACGACAAATCCGGCCTGCGCCGGAAGGTGGAATACCCCGGCAATGCGGTGATGGCCTACCAGTACGACAACGTGGGCCGCACCCAAACCATCACCCATAGCCAGAACAGCGCCCAGGTGTCTGAGTACCGCTATGAGTACGATGCCCACGGCAACCGCGAACGCCAGGAAGAAGAAAACGGCCGTGGCCTGGAAACCACCACTTACGCCTACGACAACCTGGACCGGCTGACCCAGGTGACCTACCCGGATGTGCCGGTGGGCACCGGCACCACCGTACTCTACCGCTACGATGCCGCTTACAACCGCACCGGCGAAACCACCCTGAACGTGGAAGCCACCACCATTGCGGACAAGACCTACCGGTACAACAGCCGCAACCAACTGACCGCCATTGACGACAACCTGGACCCGGCCCAGAACGTCAGCTACGACTTCGACGCCAACGGCAACCAGACCGGCAAGACCAAGGCGGCGGTAGAAACCGATTTCGTCTACGACGTGCGGGACCACCTCAGGAGTGTCACCACCGGCGGCTCCACCCTGGGCCAGTTCCTGTACGACTACCGGGGAATGCGCATCGAAAAAGACGGTGCCCGGGGCATCGAGCGCTACAGCTACGACGACCAGAGCGTGCTGACCCAGTTCGACGACACCGGCGCCACCCTGGCCAAATTCGAGTACGGCGGCAACCGCCTGATCAGCCTCAACAGCCTGGACAACGGGTTGCAGTTCTACCACTTCGACGCCCTGGGCAGCCCGGTGACTCTGACCAAGCCTGATGGCAGTGTGCAGGCACGTTACAGCTACGACGCCTGGGGCCATAAGCGCCACCAGAGTGGAGAAAGCTGGAACCGCTTCGCCTTCACGGGGCACGAAGAAGACCGTGAAACCAATCTGATCTACGCCAAGGCCAGGTACTACGATCCGGATACCGGACGGTTCCTGAGTCAGGATCCGTGGGAAGGTGATACGACGATTGCACCATCGCTGAATAAGTACCTTTACGCCTATGCGAATCCAACCGTGTATTGGGATCCGGATGGGCGGCGTCCCCGTCGTGATGGTGAAGGTTTCGCTGAGTGGGCATGGTGGCACTTCAATCCGGTGGGCGAGCATACCAGCCAAAAACGACAAGAACTCGCTGGTAACGCGATTGGAACCGCAAACGTAGCTAAAGATGTTGTAGTGGGAACTGTGGATTCCGTAGTAACGGTCGGGAATGCGCTCCGGCCAACGGATTCATCGACGCGGCGTGAGGCCCGTAACCAGATCGTGACTGGGGCCCAGGGTGCCGTACATGCTGTCACCCATCCATTGGAGACATTGGACGGTATCACCCAGCAGATGCAAATGCAGCGAAACCAGGCCCAGGTTTTTAGAGACCAAGGGCGATTTATTGACGCAGGCATGGTTGAAGCTCAGGAAACTGCGACTGGGATTGGGCTAGTAACCTCCGCAGCATCCGCTCCTCTTATATTGAGGAAGCTGGGAAGCAAGATGGGTGGTCAGCCCTCAATCTCAGCTGAGTCATCACACGCCTCAGGTGCGGATGTAGGAGGGGGGCGTAATGTTGGTGCTATGCAGACGCCTCCAGAGATGTTGGCTAGAGGCGATAATCCATACGGTGATGGGCCTGTCGAATTCAGGGCGCCAGAAGGAGCAAGTGCCGCGCAAATCGAGCAGATGAAAGCGTACTGTGATGGGTGTAACCAGGCGCTTGAAGCGGGCGCACTGTCTCCAACGGGCCGTGTTTCCACGGCTGGCAGTCTGCGCAGACAGGCATCGAGAGCAGCTGCACGAGAAAGAGCAAATGCTGAGAGCTCAGGTCAAGCTTATCAGGGGCATGCTGGACATGTTCCTGATACAACTTGGACTGGAACTCCTGAACCATATAGTTGGTTAGACCTTGATCCTGCCGTTAATATGAGTCTCGGTGGACAATCCACAAGGTATCCAGTGGGATATCAGCCGACAGAGTTTATATTTAGAGATCTTCCAGACTTGGAGTAATTGGAAATGGATTGGAAGAAAGAAATTGTGACTCTTGCATATGTTAAACAGGCGTTGGCAGACCTTGATGTACACGACCTTTGGCCGCACTGTCTTCCCGAAGTTGCTGCAACCACTAGAGAAATTGAGCTGGCAGAGAGCCAGCTCGGGTTTGCATTGGATGAACAGTACGCCGGGTTCTTACGCCATGCTAATGGTTGGAACGGTTTCTATCAGTCAGTCGACTTGTTCGGAACCAAGGATCTGATCGGCAATGAAAAAATGGCCGTGGCTCAAGAGATGCTAAATTCTGTTGAAGAGGTTGTATTGAGTAATTGTCAAATTGAGCGGAATGACCTGTTTCCAATAGCTGCGTCGTCAATAGACATGGATTTATTTTTAATGGTTAAGCCAACTGCTTCGAAAGCTGGGTTGGTTTATTGGTTTGCGGGATCTAAGATAGATCACTACCCGAACTTTGAAGAATTTTTTCTTGCTATGGTTGATTACAACAGGGAAGAATTTGAAGACCTGAAAAGGGAAGCTGGATTGAACTAGGTGGCGAATTTATCCGACTTTTCTAGCAGAAGAGCGGGCGGTGTCTCCTCCGCTTTCCGGAAGGCATTAGGGGCTGGGAAAACCAGTCTTTTTGCTCAAAAGTTGACCGGTTTTCCAGAAAAAAGAGCGACTGACGAACGATTCGTTAGCAAAAACTTGTTGTTTCCTGCCCCGACCAGGTGTTTTGGCCCGGTTTTTCGGCAGTTGGTCACAGTATTCCCGCTGTTCCCTGCGGACAGTGTGTTTTGGTTTAACAGTTTTTTTAGCGTGTTGCGGTGCTACTCCCTTGGATAAAAACCATTGAGTACCCCGTTCCACAGCGAGACGTGATACCAGTGGCGGGCACGAGGCGGATGCTTTCCCAGCCAGGCTTCGGCAGGGGTTCGCCCGCCCAGATTCTGATGCGGACGAACCTGGTTGTACCACCAGCGAAAAGTCGCCAGTTGCTCGTCCAGTTGCGCGGCATCGTCAATCAGGATCTGCCGGACCTTCACTTTAAAGGTCCCAAAGAATCGCTCGATCCGGCCATTCTGCCAGGGGCAATGGGTATCGGTCGTCTGGTGGCGGATGCCCAGCAGCCACAGCCCGAACCGGAACAACCGGCTGGTGAAGACGGCTTCGTTGTCGGTGCGAATAATCTGCGGCTTGCCAAACTGTTCGATGGCATCCAGCAGACAGCGAAGCAGGGTGATGGACGCTTTGTTGGGCAGCCGTTTCAGGGTAACCGCCAACCGGGAATGGTGTTCGCAGACACCGAATACGGTGTGAAGGTGCTTTTGCGTATCGGCGACCTGAGTCAGGTCGATGCCCCAGTACTTGCCTTACGGTACGTCATAGGCGGGGCGGTTTTTGATCTTGCGCCGCAGCACGTGGATTTCATAGCGGTGCTTCTGGATGGTTTGTGGCTGATAACTCCGATTTTCCCGTCCGCTGTCCGGAAGGCATTAGGGTTGGGAAAAACGGTCTCTTTGCTTAAAAGTTGCCTGGTTTTTCGGCAGTTGGCCACAGTATTCCCGCTGTTCTCTGCGGGCAGTGTGGCTCTGAACCGCCATTCAAGGCTCGAATTTGGCGGGAGTTTCCTTTTTAACGGATACCTGGTCAAACACGCTCCATCGTTTCCAGCCCATACGCAGCATTTGAAGTGTGACCATGTCATCGGTGATGACGTCACATGATTCAAGATGGATGCCTGGTATGTTGTCCAAAATCTCATTCACGCGCTCGGCGCAGGTTTCTATTTCTTCTTCTTGCTCGTCATAGGCCACTTCAGCGTAGACGATTAACACGGCCAGGCTGTAATCCGAATGCTCGTCCAGTTCATCCCAATAGTTAAGCTTCAGATATAGATTTTCACATAGGTAGCCAGGATTTCTGCTGAGGAGTTTCCGGAGTTTTTCCATGGGGCGTCCCTCTAAACGTTCGTTGAACGAGTCGGGGAGCGCGAGATTTGTAAAGCGAAGCACCAGCCAATTTTTAATGATGGTTAATTGCTGAGTCGTTATGTGAAATTCAGGATTGCTTTCAAACTCAAGCAGCAGCTTTCTCGGGAGGAAAAACCGGTCTCGGGCAAAGAGGTGTATCGGGGTTTCCGCTTCTGAGGCGACAAGAGAAGTTGATAGGCGCCGGGTGTTTTTGAGGTTGGTATCTGTGCCGATGGGTTTATCTATAATGCGTGCGGCAAGGACTTCCAGGTGAGGCTCTTCGTCAAAGTTTTCATGGACAACGGTGCAAGCGTGGGTCACCACAATAAAAACGAATTCGTCGGCTTGATAACGAGCCGGAAGCACGGCTGGATCAGGTAGGTCTCTGGTAGTGAAACAGGCCCCTTGGGTCCACCCCTTCTCTTTAATGGCTGCTCTTATGTCCATGGCGCTGGGGGAAACCTCTACGCATCACGAAGAGGATCAATTTCGTGGTGCTGGCTGGAGGCCTGGGTATTTTCACGCAGGCGCTTTGCTCTTGCGGCCATTTTTACTTTGCGAGCGACTGTTTTCACATCAGCTTTTAATTCATCTTCCGAGGGGCTGGCGTTAGTAAGGGTCTTCCAGAGGGCCTGAATCGTGGTATCCGCTTTCTGTTTAAGAAGCTTGCCGAAGTGATGGGCTGAATCGCCTTCGAAATGCTCAAGTGCTTGAGTAATAACGACAAGTCGTTGCTCATGCTCTGGCGCAATCTGGCGAGGGATCTTCCTTTCCCAATCATAAATTGTCTGGCGGGAAACAAACAGCAGTTTCGCCAATTGTAATTTGCTCAAGCTGAATCGGTCACGCAGGGCTTGGAGGTCGCGAACAAAACGGTTGTGCCTGGTTGTATCTGATTCAAAAGGCACAATGCGGGCGTGGGTGGTCAGGTTTCCTGAGAACCCTTCCCAGCCAACAGTAGGGTTGTCATCCATTGTTGCATAATGCGCCGGCGGGGTGCCGACGACAGCATACTCATACTGATCCCTGACGGGCTCCGGATGCAGGTTTGCCGGGGCCGCCTCTGGCCCGATTGCTGCGAAAGCCGTCATGCTTCTTCACCTTTCCATAGTTTACGAGCTTCAGGGGTAACGGCGTTAAAGAACAGGTCTCTGGCGCCGATGTGTAGCATCTGAAGCTGTTCTTTCATGTTTTCAAGATTAAGTTCGGTCAATTCACCGTATTCAACAAAATGGTCGATGTCCAGAAGAACAACCTCCTCTACTTTCTTTTGTTCTATAGGTGACAGTAGGCTCATGAGAAGAGGACGAAGGTTTTCGGGAACAGAAGGAATGGCGCTTTCCTGGTAGGAATACAAAGCCCTCAGTACCAGTCGTCCTATTTCGGTCCGGTAGTGAACTTCGGTTTGGCTGAAGTCACTGGTGAAGTCGTCTAGTTCTTTTGGAGGCTGGAATCTGCTGTCGACAAGCTCGTCAATACCGTGCTCCCCAAAGGGGCTGATGTTGTCTATCTGGCGTAGTCCAAATCTGCGGTAGCTCTTTAGGCGGGCGATTCGCGATACCTTTTCTAGTATATTGCTGAACCTCTCTGCGAAGCTGGAAAAATGCTCGTAATTCGCGCTTGTCGCCAGGGTGATATTGGTTCGTCCGATAATAACAACCCAGTCGCGCTTGGCAGTCGCTAATTGCCAGCTGTCGATCTCATAGGTTATCTCTGGAGGGGCGTCGTCGCTATAACTTCTCTTTTGTATCTTGCGTGCGACGATTTCCGGGTACTCATCCCTCAGCTCATCCTGGATTTCAGGGATGTACTTTTCCATATTCTTAACAGGCTGGATCTGAACTGACGCAAGAGTCAGTACCAGGGGGGCATATTTAAGCTTGCCTGCGGAGTTCTGAGTCGCCATGCCTGTGGGTCCAATTGACGAATTTGTGTAAAGTTTAATTTAGCTTCTCGCGCTTTACAAATTATCCGCGCTGTCCGCCCAGCTTGGTTTGGAGTAGGCAAGCTTGGAGTGGGCCTGAAATGTAAAACAATGTTTAATTAAGATGGAATTCACTAAATCGATCAGGCTTGAGTGCTCTATTCTTTATAACTCTATGATGAGGCAGTAAAAATAAAATACGTCGACCCGTTCGCAAACATTACCTTTAGATTGGCAATAGTTAATTAAAATGGCTACCATTTATATCTGAAGTGGGAAATGTCTCTCCTTGGACATGGTTCGTCGCACATTTCCGAAGTCACTCAGTTGTACAAGGAAGTTGTTTCGTCAATGAAATCCTCTGTCGCCCCCTCTCTAATGCCTGCCTGTCAGGTTGCTCTCTCCTATTTTGCTTTCGTACGCCTCTTTAATAGTCAGGAACTTTGCCGATGAAGTGTCGATCGTTCGTCTTTGCGTTAGTGCTGTTCTCTTTAAGCTTAAGCGGAAGTGTCCTGGCGGATACGTTGGGTAATCTGTCGGTAGTGACGTTGTCGCCTGGGGATGGCAAGGCCGTCATCAAAAAACCATCGGGAAAGCTGTCTGTGGTCGCCATTGGGGAGTCGATAGGCGATACGCCCTACGTTGTTCGGCAAGTCCTCTCGGACAAGTTGCTCGTCAAGGATTCCGGAGAAAGAGGGATGGTTAGTCTAACTTGGCTTCACGTATCCCGGTCGGGTGCTCCTTCGCGGGTGGAGGTCATCCGTGAAGTTGAACCAGAGCCCGCCACATTCTCGGTCCCGGGAAATTCAGAGCGTTAAGGATTGAAAAGGCCGCTCTGGTCTTTTTGTTGTTTATCAAGGGAATTGAGCCCGTCGCGGCTTGGTCAGAAAAACTTGGGGTAGTTTGTTATGCGCTGTCGCCGCCAGGGTTGGGTGTTTTCTTCGCTCGGGAATACGCTGTTCGTTCGAGGTTGTTTGGCTTTGTTGCTCGTTGTTGGGGCGGCACAGGCGCTCGGCGATAGTACGGTTGTTTATGACCCGTTCGATGTGCCACAAGGTGCTTATCAGGCGACCCATGTGGACGATGTTGATAACGTATCTATTATTGAGTTTTCCGGTAATTACGACAAGCTACTCCCCAGTGGTGAAGTCAATGCAGCTGCGCGTGCTGTCGTTGCTCGGGAGTTCTACCGGACCCACGCCGATGACTACGACTTTCTTGTGGTGTTTACCGACTTTGAATTTGAAACCGGTGACGCAACAGCCTTCTATAACCCCGTGCGTAACGATACGCAGGGTATCGGTTTGCCTCAGTTCGATCTATCTTCCATTTACGGCAGTGACGGCAAGCTCCAAGGCTATGTCGATATGGCTGCGTTCAGCCGCTATGAGTGGGATTCGCTAAAGCCAAGTTATGATCGCGGTCTTTTGGTTTTGGCTCACGAGTTTTTTCATCGATGGGGGGTGTTCGTTCGGTTTATCGATGAACAAGGTGAGCTGAATAATAGTCTGCTGGGGCATCAGGATGCGCACTGGAGCTTCAAGGTGCATACCTCTGCGTCCGTGCAGTACGGTCATGATTGGCATGATCATGGCGATGGAAGCTTCAAGGCACATTCGGCCAACCGGTTTTTCAGTTCGATGGATCTCTATCTCATGGGGCTGTACGAGCCGGATGAGGTAGAGCCTTTTTATTATATTGAAAGTGCAGATCGGGCCCGGGAGGAATTATCACAGCCTGGTGTCTCCATCTCTGGCATAGCCAGAGAAGTAACCGTTGACGATATCATTGCCGCAGAGGGGCCTCGCGTCCCGGCTGCGGGCGCGGCGCAAAAGGAATTCAAGTTTGCGTTTGTCTATCTGAAGTCCGCCTCAGCAGAGGTTGACTCGTCAACCTTGCTTGCTCTTAAGCGTTTTCGTGAGAACTTTGTTACCCGTCTTTCGATTCTCACCGGTGGCCGTGCCGTGGCCAATGTCTACCCTCAGGCCAAGCCGCTTGGTGAAGTTGGTGAATCCGCCGTGTTGGAAAGCGGTGAGCTGAGAAGTGGCTCAACCAGTGTGCCTGAAGCGCTGGCGTGGTTGCGGAGTGCTCAATCCAGTGAGGGTTACTGGGAAGACCAGCCGGCCACGCGGCTAAGAGACACTGCCCTTCTGCTAGACACTTTGACGACTTATGACCCCTCTTTTCAGCGAATCAATGAGGCAGAATCCTGGCTCCGTGGCCGGACCGAACTTGATAACGATTCGTTGGCACGCCGTCTTGCGGTCCGTCGCTCCGTACAGGAGAGGCAAGGTGACCTTGATACCCTGCTTGATCGACGGAACGACGATGGTGGCTGGGGGGTCAGAGCCGGCTACGAAAGCGATGTGATGGACACCGCTTTGGTATTGAGGTCCATTGCGCCAAACCTTGGTGGAGCGGTGAAAACCGCCGCAGTCGATTACTTGCTGGCGCATCAGGCCAATGACGGTGGCTGGCCAACCGTTGAAAAGTCGACCAGTCAGGTAACAGTGACCGCCCTGGCTATGGATGCCTTGCGCGCGGCAGGGGTTGGCGGCGAGCCCATTCTGAAGGCTGTTGAGTTTCTCCAGGCGAAGCAACTCCCGGATGGGAGTTTTGGTGTTGGTGCGGGCACCGTCCATGAGACTGCTCACGTTATTCTTTCTCTCTTGCGTGCCGGATATCTTGAGCAAGTAAACGTCGGCCAGGCAGCAGCTTACTTGTCCGGTCAGCAGTCTATTTCTGGCGACTGGAATGGCAGTGTTTACAGCACGGCACTCGCCGTATCGGCTTTGCAGTCCGCAAATTTCGCCAACTGGCTGATTTCCGATGTGCATGCGGAACCCAAAAGCCCTCGTGACGGAGAGCGGGTCAAGTTCACGGTGATTATCGAAAACGATGGGCGAGAGTCCACTGAAACAACCGTTCTTCGTGTTTATAAAGGGGACTCCGCGGATTCGGCCAGTGTTATTTCAGAAGATATCCTGGTGCCGCCGATTCCAGCCCGGAATGCCGTGGCCGTTGATTTCTACTGGGACTCGATGGACAGCCCCGGGGAAAGAGCATTTACCTTTGCGGTCGATCCCGATGATTTAGTTGTTGAACGGAGTGAACTCGATAACTTTACAAGCCTGGTCATTGACGTTCGTGAGGCTGCTGAAGGCATCGACCTGGAATTGAATGATGGTGCGGTGTCAGTAGCCCCGGCATCTCCCTATTATCTGCCATCGGATTTGAGCGTTAGCATTTCAGTGCGGAATGCGGGCACGGAGCAGGCTGATGAGGCTTTGGTGCGCCTCTTCAGGATTGAAGATGGTGCGGAGCCGGTAGCTGTTGGTGACAAGATCGTTACTATCCCGCCTCGCCAGACTTCGGTGGTGAACTTTGTGGACCGGCTGGAGGTGCCCGGTACGACCCGATACCGGGCTGTTGCAGACCCGGAAAATGTCATTGCGGAGGCTGACGAGACCAACAACACTGGAACTGCCAGCGTAACTCCGCGGGCCACCATTGATTTTATCGTGGACGAGACCAGTGTTTCGATGCAGCCACTGACCGCCGTCGTTAATGAAGATGTGGAGTTCACGGTAGTGGTTCGTAATCAGGGGACGCTTCCTGCCCCCCCCAGTACCGTTCGTTACACCTTGGTGAGCGAGGGCCAGGCGCAGATACTCAGAACGAACAACATTGTTCTGGATGCGGCGGAAGCGGTGGTTCAGACGCTGACTTGGCGCGCTGACACGGCAGGCCCCAAACAGCTCATAGTGGAAATGGACCCTGACCAGACAGTCACGGAAACCGACGAAACCAACAACCGTTATGCCTTTCAGTTCGATGCCGAGGTGCTTGAGGGCACCAATGTCGGTGTGCGGTTCTCTGATATCACGGTGTCGCCGAATCCAATGCTGGAAGGCTATGGCGCGACCCTGTCGGCCGAAATCAGAAACAACGGCACAGTCACCGTCAATGGGGTAGTTGTTCGATTCTTTAATGGTAACCCTGCAGATGGCGGCTCGGAAATCGGCACGACTACCATCGGAACGATTGCTGCGGCCGAGCGCGTTGTTGCGTCGGTGGTCTGGAACAAGGTTCCGGATTCCGCTGAAAAACTGATTTACGTGCAGGTTGACCCGGACAATAACATCGACGAGTTCGATGAGGCAGACAATCTGGCATTTCAGAGGTTCAGCGTACAGGCCCTTCCGGATTTCGTCCTGGGCGAAGGCAGTTTGACCGTCAATCCGGCCTTTCCCAAACAGGGGCAAAGTGCCGAGATCCAGGTGGATATCAACAATGCAGGCACCCAGGCGGGTGAAGAGGTTGTTATTAGACTCTACGAGGGCAACCCCCTTGCTGGTGGAAGCCTGATCGACAGTCGCATAGTCCGGAATATTGAGGGGCGGGGGAGTGCGTCCGCGTCTTTCGAGTATCTGTTTGGAGATACCGTCGAGAGTGTTCTTTTGGTGGCTACGGTGAACGAGGATCGGGCTATTCAGGAAAAGGACTACTCCAATAACCAAGCTGAACGCTCTATTACCATCCAGAATAACGATTTCCATGTTTCTGAGCGCTACATCTCGCCGGATGGCGATGGCGTTAAAGACGTATCCCGCTTCTCTTTCCGGCTAGACTCCGCCCGCGACGTTGTGATTGTCGTGGCTAACAGCAATGGTCGGGAAGTGCGGCGTTATTCAGGTGACGAATTGCAGGCAGTTGAATCCGGTTCTGTCGAATGGGATGGCCGCAATGAGTTTGGTGGGATCGTAACTGATGACAAGTACACGCTGAGCGTGATCGATATTAGCGGCGCGACGCTGGGTAATGCCGTGGTTTATGTCGACACCAACCGGTCTTCTCTCCTGAAAGCGGCCAATACCCCTTATGAGCGAATTACAGATCTGCCTTCGCTAATCAGGGGGGATAACTTGCTGAGGACATCGGGTAACTTTGAGTACTCGAATAACGATGAGTTTGCCTTTTTTATGGGGCGGCCCTATGACAGCTCCGATCCCAAGGGCTACGTGACGGGTATCTATCGTTCTACCGTGTATGGCGGTCAACTTACCGCGTTGGTTGACTTCGCTTCTGTGCCGGAGCTTGCATCTACCCAATATGTGGATCAAGGGCCGCTCGTCTCTCCGATGAGCGATACGATAGCTTTCATTACCGGTTCCGACGTTTGGTCCGTTAACGTTGAGGGCGGGCAACTGCGCCATCTTCTCTCTGAGGAAGATTTATCGGTCGATTACGGTGGTGGGACATTCTCTGCCAGTTGGAATCAGACGTTTTACTCCCACGACGGGGTTTGGCTTTACTACTTCAAGCGATTTGATAATCGCCTGGAGCTTGGCCGGGTCAAAGTCGACGGCACCGGGGTAACCGAACGTCTGGCCATTCTGGAGGACTATCGTTCCGTCCGTGAGGTTCGGCGTTCCCCCTCGAGTGATCATTTCTTTGCCATGCTCGACCGGAGAAGCGGTGGGGCCGATCTTGTTCATTTTGGCGAGGATACCGTTGAGATATCTCTGATTGAGGAGTTTGGTTATAACCGACCCTCAGGCACTGCTTTGGCTTGGGCTCCGGATGGGCGAATGTTTGCGGTAGGTGACAGCCGGATGGCTGCGCTTGGATTGTTTGATCCCTCGGGCACCGTCATCGAACGTAAGATGTTTTTTGCGGGTGACCCACGGTTTCAGATTTCGGATGTGCGTTGGAATCCCAACAATCTGGAGCTGGCCTACGAAATCAGTCGCGAAACATACTCTGTGCCCACTGCGATGATGTCAGAAGTGGCGAGTGATGAGCCCTTGGGTTCTGGACTTTGCGATTTTTCAAATTATGAGCCTGTTAGCGGCATATACATCTGGAATACCGTAACGGGCAGTACCAAGCGACCAATTGCGGTAACGGAAATGGCGGCCTGCGATGGCGGCGATGCCGAGTACAGGTTGGCTAGGACGGCTGAAATGCCTGTTGATGTGATTGAGCTCCCTGGGATCGGGTCCGATCTTATGAGCTATTTTACGGATGAGCAGAGCCAATTCTGGCTCTATGACGGCCCTCAGGACTGGGAGTGGTCGCCGGGTGAACGCCGTATCATAGCCAAGGTGAAAAATAACTGGCGAGTCTTTCGGCCAAGTCAGCTAGTGGTAGTGGATATTGAGAACGACGGCGAATTTGAGGAAATCTTCACGGATTGGCCATTTGGCAATGTAAACAACATCGAGATCTCTGCTACCGGGCGACGAATGTTCCTGGATGATGTTGCCTATGAGTCGCTGTTGAATCTGTCACTTGATCTCCGAGCCCTTCGTTCAAGAGCCGCAGGCGGTGTGCAGTTGTCAGGCACGGCCGCTGACTTGAACTTCGATCATTACGAGCTCGATTACTCGCGCAGTGGTGAAAACAGGGAATGGAAATCGGTCAGCCCCGATAGCCTGATTCCCGTTGTTGATCAGGAAATGACGGTGTGGGTTCCACCTGGCCCCGGCTCATACTATGTGAGGCTGACCGGCGTGGATCGGGCCGGGAATGTCAGGCGCAGTATCAAGCGGACATCATGGGGCGATCAGGCAGCATTGACCGATCTCTACCGGGATCCGGGCTATATTTCACCGAACGGCGATGGTGTACAGGATGTCGTCAATGTCCATATGCGTATCCTGCAGCCCGTTAATCTGACGTTGCAGGTGTTCAGCGAGGAAGGGCAACTCGTCCGGACCATCCGTCGTAGCTTTGATCTCATAGGCGCCCAGGAGCAGATAACCTGGGACGGCCGTGATGATTACGGCTCGGTCGTGGCCGACGGTCGATATAGTCTGGAGCTTGGCAAGTACAAGTACTCTGTGGTTGTCGACTCAACGCCACCAGCCATTACCCTGGCCCCCGTTAACGATTTGCTGCGCCAAACCTGTGATAGTTCAAGTCCGTTTTGTAAGCCTTATGTTGCTGTTGATCTGAGTGCAGATTATTCCTTTGAAGAAGAAAATTACTATCGCTTCAGAATTGAGCGCGAACACGATGGAAGCAATTGGCAGGTGGTCGAAGAAGGCGAATTCAACGATAAGGACAAAGAAGGCTCGCTTCAGCTCCGCATTAATGACCTGAATAATCTCGATCTTGCCTATCGAATTGTTGTAGAAGACTTGGCTGGAAACCAATCCGTTAAAAACTTCGATCTCTCACTCAAACGCGATAGGGTTATTCTGAACAGGGCTCTCCCCCACCGTGATGACTACTTTGGGTCTGTCAATCCTATACAGAAATTTCCGAACGTTCCGTTCGCAAATTATGACGCGTTTTCTTCAGAGCCGAGCACGGTCAAATTCAGTTTGTCGCGCTTTAGAATAGTTGAAAGTGTGCAGGCTCCAATCGAGTCAGTCTCCCTTCTTTATCGAGAGCAGGGCCAGGATCATACCCAATGGAAAGAGCTACTAATACGGGACTTCGGAGCCTTTGTTTGTCCGGGGTTAGGGGCCTATTGCGCTGAGGATAAGGTATTTATCAAATGGGAGAGAACTGAGAATCAGTTCACTTTCCTGGTGGATCTCGGACAGCTGAACGAGGCATCGACCTACGAGCTGAAGGTGAAAGTGGTCGATCAGAATGGCGAGGCTCTAACAACGAATGGCCTTATTCTAACTCAAATTTCGAATTTCAGAATCGACAAAATTATCGGCTGGGGTGATCAAAGCTATCGAATTGAAACGGAGGTAGAGGAAGCTCCTTTTGAAATTGTTGATGACTTCATCCGTGTTTCAAGCGCAGGCGATCCCAGATTTATCAATAAAACTAGCCTCAAAATTTCGGAAAAGAAAGTCCGAACCCTTGATCCGACGAATCCGCTTGAAGTCACCCGTGGATTTTTTATTGATGATGTAATTCCTTGCACCGAGTACGTGTTCGAGTACGTGCTCGTGGATGAGTTTGGAAATGAGGCGGTCAGTGAGTTATTTCCCGCCACACTTGGTTGTACTGAGGTGCATTACAGAGTGAGCCCGGCACCAGTTGAGGAATGTGGCGTTGAACCGACGCGGGAGCTGCAACTTTCCGCAGGCATATATAAGCCGGAAAACAGCCCAGGAACGCCAGGCGTGTATCGAGTGCTTGTGTGGGAAATGTTTGAGGATGGGGCAGATGCCCCCAAAACACTGTTCACCAAAAACAATCCTGAGCTTGGTAAGTCTTATGCGTTCACTCTGGACACCTCCCCACTTGAGGAGGGCGTGCGCGACGTCAGAATCCGTGCGGTAAAAGATTCCGGTGAAGAAATCTCTGAAAGAATCAGGCTGCCTATTGATCACACACCGCCTGAGGTAGCAATTCTTGCGCCAGAGCCGGACGGTAAGGTCTGCGCAATTGCTTTCGAGACGCCAAATGGGCAAATGTTGAATGGAGCGCTTATCAATGCAGATATTCTTGATGTTCGCGGGTCTGCATTTGAGTACCAGATGACCTACCAAACTGACGCTGGGGAGGCTTCATCGCCGGGAGGATTTTCCCTTGCTCCGTCTGCTGATATGGACCTCAATGTTCCGATCATCACCAATGACCCGGAATTATTGAAGCAGCTGGAAAAGCGTGGGTCTAGCGATAAAGCTCTCCGTTTCGCCGAGTCAGGCCACCCTGCGTTCTCGGTTCCGGCTCGACGAACCTTGTCCGGTAGCCTTAAGGCACTGGGCGACGTCGGTTTGATCGCCTTGAATGACACACGTAATGTGAGTTTCGAAGTTGCTGTCACAGACTTTGGCGGATACAAGCAGTGTGTAACGCAAAGCTTCTACCTTGACGCCTCCGTTGAGGGTTACAAGGCAAACTCCCGAACCAATATCATTTCTCCCAACGGGGATGGGAATCTTGACCAGGCAGTCATCGACCTCTCGCTGGATGAAGACGTATCAGTCTCACTCTCGATCCATGAAGCCGTTTTTGATAGCAGGAGTGGTCGATATACGCCGGTTCAGGAACCGTTGTTCGCGGTCTATCAAGATCTGCAATATGGCGCCGGAGAATTCGCCCTGGAGTGGGACGGAACCGATGGCTCGACTGTGATCAATGATGGGCACTATTTCATGGCGCTTGAAGTGCGCGATGCCTGTGGAAACACCGAGAACGAGGCGTTTTTGGTTGAGGTTGACTCAACTCCCCCGGTCGCAATTATTGGTTACCCTCAGACCGGTAATCCCGTGTCACTCAGTACTGAAATTATTGCCAGCGTATCTGACGTAAATTTGACCTCCTACCGCCTGGAATATCAGATCGCAGGGGACGAAACCTGGGCTTTTATTGCCGATGGGCGGACTAATGTGCTCGAGAGTCTGATCGCTACTTGGAACACCTTTGGTCTTCAAGGCGAAGTCAGCCTCAGGCTGGTCGCTAAGGATAGGGCTGGCAATGAGGCTGTGACGGTTCATAGTCTCAATATCGATGAGCGAACAAATTTGTTGTCCTATGTGGACCTCAGTTCTTTGTATATCTCTCCCAATGGAGATTCGGTACTCGATAACGTCCGGCTTAATGTCGGGACATTGGAGCCTGTTACGATTGATCTGAACCTGAAGTCGCCTACCGGAGCGCTTATTACAACATTGGCTTCGGGCGATGAGAGTGATGCCGGTGAGTACAGTTTTTCCTGGAATGGTCAGTCTGAAGGCAATGTGATGCCTGACGGTACGTACCAACTTGAAGTTGTCGCCCGTTCACGGGAATTTCCGGGCCTGCAGCAGACTGAGAGCGTCACTGTTATCGTGGATACGCTCGCACCGGAGTTGGTTATTCGAGGCATAGAAAATGGCTTTGCCCAAGCCAGTATTACGGCGACCATCAGCGATCTGCACTTGGATAGCTACATTTATTACAAGGCTGATGACCCCGACGCTCCCGACTGGACGGAGATGGCGATGGGTGATGAGCCTGAAGTAAATCGGCTGCTTGAGCCGCTCTCAAAAGATACCTCCGGGGAAGGCGAGTACGGATTGCGGCTGGTTGCTCGTGACCTTGCCGGAAATAGATCTGAGGTTGTGCTCCCTTATATCGTTGATTTCACACCACCTCATGTGGCAATAGATGCGCCCGTGGCGAATGCGGTTACCGGCGATCTATTAGGTACCCTGCAAGTGATCGGCGTTGTCGAGGATCTGTATTTTGCCGAGTATTCCGTATGGTTCCTTAGCCAGGATGGCGCTCAGGAACTTGAGCTTCTCAAAGCGTCTTCATTGCCCGCTACGGAAACCCTGGCGGAGGTGAGCGTAGAAGGGTTTGCCGAGGGTCCGGGTTTGCTGGTTGTTGAAGCACGAGACTCCTCAGGCCAGGTGACCAGGAAAGAGGTGCCAATTGTGGTCGACAATACGGCGCCTGAGGTGCAGTTATCCCAGCCGGCCGAAGGTGGCTACGTAACCGGTCCTCAACCCGTCTCTGGTTCTGTTCAGGATGATAGCCTGGAGAGTTATGTTGTCGAGATAGCTTCGGGGCATGATGCTGCGAATGATTCGGCCTGGACCAACCTGGTGCAAGGTACCCGCGAGGTGGTTTCAGGAAATCTGGCTTACTTGTCGGACCTGCCTGAGGATGGCAATTACTCCGTTCGTCTGAGTGCGGTGGATGCGGTCGGGCACGAGACTGATAAGCTGGTAAACATAGTCGTTGACACGACGCCTCCTGAAGTTCCGACACTGGTGTCTCTTGAAGCCGAGAAAGAACAAGGTGTGCACGTCACGTGGGAGCCGGTCGGAGATGCTGATCTTGCTGGGTATATCGTCCAGCGGGGTGGTCGTCGACAGAACGCCGATCTTATAGAAGATACCGTGTTCTTAGACCCGTTGGCTGCTGAAGGAACTTATGAGTACCGGATCGTCGCTGTGGATCTGGCTGGAAATCAGAGTGAGCCATCCGAGTCAAAGGTGATCCGGGTAGACTGGACGCCACCCACTGTGGCTCTGAGCAATCCCATATCAAACAGTGTAATCAGTGGACTCATTAATGTTCGCGGTACAGCCTTCAGTGAAGACGATTTCGCTGAGTATGAGCTTGCGGTTGGCGTTGGTTCGGATCCTCAGACTTGGCAAACCATTGCACGCTCTCCTTTGTCACTGCAAAGCTCGGAATTGGCGCAGTGGGATACACTGGAAATGGCTGACGGAGATGAGTACATCCTCCGACTGACAGCCACTGATCTCTCTGGAAATGTTAACGCAACCAGCGTTCTGCTGGAAATTGACAACACCGCACCGGCTGCTCCGACGGGACTGGTGGCAACAGCCGTCGGCAACGATGTTGAGTTGTCGTGGGACGCGAACAGTGAAACCGACTTCGCAGGTTACTATCTGTTCTCCGGTGGTCGTCTCGCGAATGCCGATCTCGCCGTAATTGGAGATATGTCTCCTTATCTCCTCGGAGACACGGGCTACCTAGATGAGCAGAAGCCGGATGGAACCTATCAGTACTATGTATACGCCGCCGATGCTGCTGGCAATGTGAGCGAATCCTCCGAGCCAGCGGAAGTGACTATTGAAACGCAGCCGCCTCATGTTGAGTTCGAGCGCCCGGTGAATTCAGAGCAGTTTGAAAATACTCTGACGATACTGGCTGATGCTCTTGATAACGATGTTTCTGTGGTCAATTTCGTGTACCGAGCTACGGGAGCACCGGAATGGGTGGCTCTTCAATCTGTCAACGGCAATGGGCCCTACAGCTTAAGCGTTGACGCGACATTGTTCCCCTATGGCGATTACGAACTCAGCGCTGTGGCAACCGATGTACACGGTAACATTGATCCAGACCCTGAGGTCGTTGCCATCTCCAAGGTTGACCTTACTCGGCCAGATAAAGTGGTTGATTTGTTGGCCACTGTTGACGGTGCGCAGGTGAAGCTCTCTTGGGCAGAAAACTCGGACATTGATCTGGCGGGTTATTTTGTAAAGCGGACTGATGAATCCGGGAATGCCAGTCTCCTCAACGGGCAGCCTCTATCAGAAACGACGTTCACCGATGAGAATGTTGATGACGGGCAGTATCAATATGTCGTTTATGCAGTCGATATGGCTGGTAATGAGTCTGAGGCATCGGAAATCGCCAACGGTTGGGTCTACACACCATACCTGACGCCAATCTATACGCCCACAACAGCCTCAAGTGTCATGGTAAGCGGAAACGCCCCGTCAACTGTTTCCGGGACAGCTGAGCTTTCTGTCCAGAATCTTCTCGGTACGCAGACGGGCGAATCGATACGGCTGAGCGAAGAGGGCGCATTTGCATGGTCTGAAGTTGCCGTTCAACCGGGCGAAAACGTTCTTGAAGTTCGGGTAGCCGATGATGTCGGCAACCGTAGCAAGGCTGCGTCGCTAACCTTAATTCGAGGTGAAGCCCCGGCGGCGCCCCGGAACCTCCTGGCATCCGCCCAAGACAGTGAGGTGAATCTGACCTGGGATGCGAACGCTGAACCCGATATCTTGGGTTATCTCCCTTACAGACAAGATGGTGCTTTGGTCGATGAGACTCTTGTATCTATTGTATCTGCGGAGGGAGATGCAACATCGAGCTATTATGCAGCGTACAAAGCTATTGATGGAGATACGTACAGCTATTTCAGGCCTCGTGCGGTGGGAACAGATTATGGCACCCTGACCCTTGTTTTGTCGGAGCCATCTCTTGTGTCTCGAGTTGAAATCGAGAATGGTTATGGAGCCAGCTACCAACCAAAAGACTTCAATATTGAGGTATGGACTGGAAGCTCGTGGCTGCCCGTGTTGTCGGTCGCCGATGGGCAGCGCGTGGGAGACGTTGGTGACGGTGATGAGCCCTCTATTGGGGAATTAAACCTCAGGCTTGAGCGGCCTTATCTGACTGACCGTTTGCGAATGGTGTTCACCGACCAATGTGATTGGTCATGCCGTATTGGGGAGTTCAGGGCGTACCTTCAGCCTGTGCTTGAATCGACTTCCTTTACTGCATCCAATCAAGGTAATGGTTTTGAGAGCTATACGGTTACTGCGATCAACCGCTTGGGAATGGAGAGTAACCCGTCGGATCCTGCTGAAACAGCCGTTGGCGATGTGCTTCCGCCCGAGCCCGTTAATCTGCGTGGAGAGATTGTCAACGAGCACGATGCAGACTTGCGCTGGGAGCCAAGCAGTTCCGCCGATGCGACGAACTATCGGGTGTATCGTAATGGAGAGCTCGTGGGCATTCGGGGAGCTACTGCTACAAGCTATGTAGATGGAAGCCTGAAAAATGGTGTTTACATCTATCATGTCGTCGTCGAGGATGCAGCTGGCAATCTATCGCCGGCCTCGAACAAAGTTTCACTGACCGTTGCGGCCTCGGTTGAGTCCAGGCCTGAGAACCTGGTAATTACACCAATCCCTGAGGGTGAAGCTCTCAATGTGGCTTGGGAGCATGCGAATCCAGATCCTATTGTGTTCAGGGTAAATCGCGCCGATTCGGTTTCAGGGGTGTTCTCTGTAGTGGCCGAAACGACCAGTCGTGGGATTCTTGAGGACGGGCTCACCAACGGCCAGGACTATTTCTACCGCATAACTGTCGTTGATGAATATGGTAACGAGAGTCTACCTTCTGACACAGTCAAAGGGGTTCCGCAAGATGTTGTGGCACCCGAGCCTCCCCTTCTGCTCTCGCCAGCGAAAGCCGGACAAGTTCGAGTAGTTGACGATCAGGCCGTTTCTGTTATCGGTTTCACCGAACCTGGCGCGAGGGTGGCAGCTTTCTTCGATGGGAATATGTCGATCCCGGCGATTGCGAATTCTCAAACGGTTCAGGTTTCTTTTCCTTTCAGCGCCGTTGCTGGCAGCGTTGTTTCTCCTGACGGCACGAGAATGATCGCCGCCAACTATTCTGGCTATTCCGTTGTTGATCTTCAGGACCAGGCCTCGTGGACCGATAATGTTGAACTGAGGAGCATGGCTTGGATTAATAATGAGATGGCCGTGGCGATCGGGTATCAATCTGGCATCGGATATCGGTTGCTCATGATTGATGCGGTGAGAGCAACCGGAACTTTTGTGGATTTGCCCGGCTATGACAACTATCACGTCCAGTGGATGGAGATCTCGCCAGCGCGCAACAAATGGGTTCTTCTGGTCACTTCGTACGACTCCGCCAATCCGTCGGGAATTTGGGTGGTTGATCCTGATAGTTTCAATGTTGATAGGATTCTACCCTTGGAAAATTGGGGCTATGTCGAAGGCTCAATGACCCTGAGACCGGATGGCTCAGAATTGATCTGGCAGGATTCGAACAGGCGCCAGATTGGTCGGTTCAATTTGGACTCGGGAGAGCGGACATGGCTTGCCGAAGAGGCCGCTTATAATTCCAATAGTATTGCGTGGAGTCCAGAGGGCAATGCCTTCGTATTTCTGGAGAGGAGTGGCGGCGCAGCTATTTTTGATCTTGGAACGGGCACCAAAGCGCCGCTCTCGTTGGGTACAATTAGCTCTACCCGGTCAGTCTATTGGGCCCAGGAAGAGCGGATAGTCATCGGCGCCTCCTATGACGTTTACGAATATGATTTAAGCAGCTCAAGTATAGAGAAGTTATATACCGCAGTATTTTATAACGATAGACCGGAAAAGATATTTTGGTCCGAAGAGCAAGGGGTTCTGAGTATCGGCACGAGAAGTTCGGCGTATATTGTGGAACCCGCCGGCCGCTTCGAAACCTTTGAAAGCGAACTCCGAGACGGTGCCAATCAGCTCTTCGCAATCGCCCAGGATGATTCGGGAAATGAGAGCGAGCCCACCGAAATTGCTACTCTTATATATCGCCTCGCTGACAATCCGGACCTCGCCGTTGAGCTGGTTATTAATCCGAACGTGCCGATTGCTGGGAGCAGTGTAGAGCTGGAGGTTCGCATCTCCAACCTTGGGGAATTAGCCGCGCCAGACTCGACATCAAGTGTCAGCGTAATAGGTCCTGATGGCGACGTAACATCATTGTGGAACCGCCGAGCCATACCACCGCTAGCCGCCGGAGCATCGATCACCTACTCGATACAATGGCAGGTTCCCGGTTTAGCCGGTATGTATAACGTGATTACCACAGTTGATGATGACCAGGTAATAAAAGAAGTCGGTAAAGCGAACAACTCGGCAATTAGATCCGTAAACGTCGTGAGTGACGGTGGCGTAAAAGTCAGGGTGAGCTCTGACCGTGATACCTACGGAAGCCGTCAAGATCTCATGGGGTCTGTCGAAATAGTCAATCCGAGCCAGGCGCTGGAAGCGAAGCTGTCGGTCTGGATAGAGGATGACAGCGGTTATGAGGTCGACCGCCTGCTCAGTCAGGCGAGTTATCCCCTGCTGGCGAGCAGTGTCAATCATGAGGCTGTGGCTTGGAATACTGGAGCCATTTTTGCGGGTGGATACTCGCTAGTCGCTCAGATAAGTGGGTCGGACGCCAGTGTGCTTTCCGAATCGAGATTCGCGTTTGCTATTGAGCCTGAGGTCAACCCTGTGCTGGCCGTACGGTCGAATCAGGTCAGTTATGGCCCGAATGAGAACGTCGCCGTAACCACGTTTGTTGCAAACGAAGAGGCAAATAGTTCGTTGAGAGATCTGGAGTTGGTTGTCCGGATCATTAACGAGCTGGATCAGACTCTCTTTGAGGAGCGCGTCGGCATCTCTGAACTCAATCCGTCGGATGTGCAGTCTAAATCGATGGTCTGGAACACGGCTAATATCGCCCCAGGGGAACTCTCAATACAGTCCGAGTTGTTAGATATCGCCGGTGAAACTCTCGCCTCAGCGACAAACCAGGTTTCTATTAAAGCCGGGGCTCCCGTATTGCCGGCAACGTTGAACGTCGTCAGCGGCGCACCCGTGGGCCGTATCATAACCCCAGAGTTTTCGGTCTCCAACGCGGGCAATAGTACCGTGTCCGATCTTGAATTGGTGGTGTCTATAGTCGGGCTTGATGATGGTCGCCTGATTTCATCGGAAAGGTTCGACGCTGAGCTTGAGAGAGCAGAGACGTTCGAAGGGCAGGCAACTTTTCAGACCGGAGATCTGCCGTTGGGGCAGTATCGTGTTCTCCTCACCGCAGGCTACCAACACGAGGGGGTTTTTCAGTCTGAGGTACTCGCGACGAGAGCGGTAAGGCTATTCGATGCAGACGCCCCAAACGTGACCATTCTCAGCCCAGCATCCGGCAGTGTTATTAACGCCTATTCCGCAAAGGTTGCAGTTTCTGTTGAAGACAATCTGTCGGGTGTGAAATCCGTCGAAGCCCAAGTGGATGGCGGAGCTTGGACCGAATTGCCACCTGCGATGGTGAATTACTATGTGGATCTGATGGCACTGTCAGAGGGTGCGCATAGTGTGGCGGTTCGTGCGTCGGATCTGGCTGGCAACGTCTCTGTGCCAGTTTCGGTAGATTTCACGATCGATAACCAGGTTCCAGGTATCCTGATTGAGGGTGTTGAGCCAGGAGGTTACTACCCGACTGGGGTTTCTCCTGTGGTTCTCTTTGATGACGCCTCCGTCACACGCGTTGAGCTTAATGGCGAGATGTTCTTGTCCGGCTCTGTAGTTGATCTGGAGGGAGCATATCGTCTTTTTGCTTATGCGGAAGATGCGGCAGGTAATTCCGCCCGGGATTCGGTCGAGTTTGTCATCGATAAAACGCGACCAGAAATCGCTATAACGGGGGTGTCGGATGCCGAGCTTTATGCTGAACCGGTAATCATTAACATCGCGGTGACTGACGCCAACCTGGATTCAGCTGAAACTCTGTTGAACGAAATGCCGTATCGAAGTGGCGACGAAATTTCGAAGAGTGGTGAGTATTCGCTTGTTGTGATTGCAACAGATAAGGCAGGGAATTCGACCAGAGAGACTCGCGTATTCGAGATAGACACCGTAGCACCAGAGAAGCCAGAGGTTACTAACCTCAGCGATGGGGATATTGTCAGCGAAAACAAAGTTGCCGTCTTGGGTAGTGCTGAGCCACAAAGCGTCATCGACCTGAGTGTTGGCGATGCAGTGCACACGACGATCGCGGACGATACCGGTGCCTTCGGGTTTGCGGAGTTGCCCTTGGAGGATGGTATCCATGGACTAACGCTGACTGCCACGGATAGAGCAGGGAACGTGAGCGAAAAGACTCAGTTAACGATCACTGTTCGAGGGAAAACCCAGCTCGACCTTCGAGGCAAGATTACGGCCCGATCACATGTGCTTGTCTGGATTCCGGAACATCCAGGCAAGGGTAAAGGCAAGGGTTGGCACGCAAAAGGAAACGAGTTTGACAATCTCATTGAGCTGATCGGCAGTGCTTATGATCAGAACGGAACGGATTACCAAGTCGTTCGGAACGAGTCTGACTTTGTGACAGCGCTTAGGTCGCAACGTTTTAACGTTCTTTTGATCGGGAGCCTCAAGCCTGCATTGGGGCACCCACTGAAGATGTCTTATTCCACGGAACTTGAAATTCGGGGTGTTGTGGGTGCCGGCACGGGACTTGTTTGGATCAACAATCACACGAACCTGTTTGAATTGTGGCACGACGTTATCGGTGCGAGGTCTTTCGGCGCGTTGCCACATGTCCAAAATATCCACTTGGATGATGGGCCTGCTACCAGTGCTGGAGTATGGGAATACGAAGGCCGTCATGGTGTGCGAGTGATAATGACGGGTGGTATCGGTGTGGGCCAGCTTGAAGTGGAGTGCAAACCACACTGGCACCTCTGGAAATACTATGCCGACTGTGATGGTCGGTGGTGGCAACACGATGATGAGCACAAGAACCCGGCCCTGGTAATCAACAAGTACGGTGCTGGTAGCGTGGCGATGTTTACCTTTAACCCAGGTGAGCTGGCAGAACCTGAGCATGCGCGCTCAATGGTTAGCGAAGTGACAAACTACGCGACACCGTTGGCTGGCCGACTCTTCGATGAAGGGATAGTCGACATCGAATGGACAATCAGCGGCACAGAACATGGTCAGAATCTGGCCATATTGCAGACGTTGTCTGATCAACTAGAGATTGTGAGTGTTCAAGGTGGTGAAATGATTGATCCGAACACTGCGCATTGGTCTCGAACCGCGCTGTCCTCCGATGTTGCGATTACCTCCCAGATACGGCTAAGCGAAGAGAATGCCGAAGGAGCTGTGAACTTGGCCGTATACGATGGAACGGTTGGAGCGGGAACCCTACTGGCTGAAGCAACTCTGGTTGTTGCTGGTCAACAGAGTAGGTCGGAAATGGAATTCAGCTACATGGAGTCCATTGAGTCCATTGATTACTCTGTTTTGGAGTATTGGCCCGTCCACAAAGCTTTGATCTATGCGCAATCAGCGCTATCACGTGACTTGAGCACACGTTCTCAGTTGGAGTGGGCTATTGGGGATGTGAAAAAATCGATCGCATGGTTGAGTCACGTGGAACGTCAGAAGGTTGGTCATGCAATAGTGTCGGGTGGTCAATTACTGCAGTATTATCAGTCGCTTTGGTATCAGACGAAGCCCTGATTCTGTTTGGCTGGCAGCGGCAGGGTGGTTTTCCTGTTGTTGCCAGCGTATGTTTGCCTTCGGGTTAGTTAACGTTTCGGTCGGTGTTTCGAATAGAAAGGGTTCATTAGAGACTGATAAGGCTCTTCGGTCCTTGCCGTTGCAGCCTTAAGCCGCCCTCATTGGTGACTGGCTCCGATACAAACAACGCATTGGGCAACACGATCATGCGCCCGGTGCGTTGATGGCTGGCCTTGCCGGGCCCAACTTCCAGCAGTGTGGTGGTCAGCAGGGTCTGGTCGATCACATCACCCCGAAAATCCTTTACCTGAATACGATCGCCAATGCTGAATGAGCCGGCACCGCCTTTGAGAATGGAGCCGGACACACAAAGAATCAGTTCCTTGGTGGCCACCACAAACGCTACCGCGATGGCGACGATCGACAGCGCCAGGGAACGAAGCTGCTCGCCCCAGATAAAGACCAGGCCGAACACCGACAGTAACACCAGTGCATTTCGGGAATTGACCAAGAGCCGACCACGCAGTTCAGATGACGCCACGTTGCGCCGGATAACCCCTGCGATGACAACCCTCAGGGCAATCACACCAAGGATCAGGAGCGTGGTGCTGATCAGCAGTGGTAAGGCCGACTCCGGCAGGCTGAGGTTGTCTGGAAACCAGGCCAGGCTCTCGGGCATAGCTAGTATCCCTGGGCTATAAGCGGTTGATGGTTACCCGTGCTGAATGGTCGGGTTCAGTCAAACGAAACCCGAGCACCCGCCAACATCAGATTCGAACGACTACCCGCCCGCTCCATAACAGCGAGTTTGTAGGAAGCGTCCTCTTTGAACGCTTTGGCGTGTTCACTGGGGATGTCCGCTGCGGTAGGTATATCTGCCTTCAGAGGATTCACCGGCCGTCCATTCACATGCAGTTCAAAATGCAGGTGAGGGCCGGTGCTGCGCCCGGTGTTGCCAGACAGCGCAATTCTCTCACCCCGCTGAATGGACTGTCCTTTCTTGACCAGAATCCTGTGCAGATGCAGGTAGCGGGTTTTGTAAGCGTTGCCGTGGTCGATGTCGATGTACTTGCCTGCGAAAGGATGGTTACCTACGCGCTGCACAATGCCATCGCCGGTACTGAAAATGGGGGTGCCAACGGGGGTGGCCAGATCAACGCCGTTGTGCGGGGCCCCCTCTGTCAAGGTAGTTGGAACCCCACCCGATGTTAGACTCTCTAAATGAAGTGGGGCGAGACAGAGGTTTTTATGAAGTATTCACCGGAACGC
>NZ_LOCO01000011.1:64701-124681 GCF_001574445.1 Marinobacter excellens LAMA 842 | reverse complement strand
TCTATCCGGTTGGATACTGCGCCTATACTCTCGGGCACAACCGTGATTCGGCGCGGCGGAGGCACTTGCTCAAAACACTTCTGCCGCGCAGACTCCTAGACTACCGTTATCCCTGAAACGGAGTTCGTCATGCTGAGCCTGTATCCTGAAATCCAGCCTTACGCTCGTCACCACCTCGCGGTGGAAGAGCCCCATGAGCTTTACCTGGAAGAGTCCGGCAACCCGGAGGGTATTCCTGTGTTAGTGGTGCATGGGGGGCCAGGTGGTGGCTGTGAGGGTAATCACCGGCGATATTTTGATGCTGAACGCTTCCGGATCATTCTGATGGACCAGCGCGGGGCAGGGCGATCCACCCCGCTTGCGGAACTGGAGGGGAACAGCACCGACAAGCTGATCGAAGACATGGAAACCGTTCGCCAGTTTCTGGGTATTGATCGCTGGCTGCTGTTCGGCGGAAGCTGGGGGTCCACCCTCAGCCTGGTGTACGCTCAGGCCTACCCTGAGCGGGTCTCCGGGCTGGTCCTCAGGGGGATTTTTCTGTGCCGCCCCAAAGACATCCACTGGTTCTATCAGGAAGGTGCAAGCCGGGTGTTCCCGGATTACTGGCAGGATTTCGTGGCCCCAATCCCGGAAGCTGAACGCGACGATCTGGTGTCCGCGTATTACCGCAGGCTGACCAGCCCCAATGAGCTGGAACAGATTCAGGCAGCCAAGGCCTGGTCAATCTGGGAAGGACGTTGCGCAACCTTGCATCCTAATCCCAGAGTGGTCGAGCGCTTCGCCCACCCCCATGTGGCGATTGCCCTGGCACGGATTGAGTGCCATTACTTCATGAATCAGGCGTTTTTGGCGGCTGACCAGATTGTGCGCAATGCATCAAGGCTGGCGGGGATTCCGGGGGTGATTGTTCACGGACGCTATGACATGGTTTGCCCTCTGGATAACGCCCTCGCGCTAAGCCAGGCCTGGCCCGAAGCGGATCTCCGCATTATCCGCGATGCCGGGCACTCTGCCTCGGAACCCGCAATCATCGATACACTCATACGCAGCGTGGAAGATGTGGTCTCAAACACAAATTCTCCAGCTGGGTGACGGGTTTATCTTTTCTTGACCCGAGGGGGTTGCGGCCCGTGTTAACCGCCGATACACTCTCGAACGTTTCTGACTTTTAACCCTCGAAGTAGTTGCTCAAGGGATTGAATGAAAGGACTTATCCAGCGAGTATCGGAAGCCAGCGTAACGGTTGATGGCCGAAAAATTGCCAGCATTGGCAAGGGGCTTTTGTTGCTGTTGGGTGTTGAAAGGGACGACTCACCGAGTGAGGCAAAGGAACTGTGCCGAAAAATTCTCTCCTATCGGGTTTTTCCGGATGAGCAGGGCCGAATGAACGTAAATGTTCAGGATGCCGGCGGCTCCATCCTTGTGGTTCCCCAATTTACACTCGCTGCCGATACCCGTTCAGGTACCCGCCCGGGATTTTCCCTGGCCGCTACACCGGGGCTGGCAGATGCGTTGTATCGCGAGTTCCTACTGAGCGCCTGTAACCAGATGGGGCGCGAGCGTGTGCAGAAGGGAGAGTTCGGTGCCGATATGAAAGTGGCACTGACGAATGACGGGCCGGTTACCTTCTTGTTGGAGGTTGCCCGGAAACATTAATGCCCTGAAATGTTGCGCGCATTGCCTGAGTGCGCGCTTATGGTGCTGCGTTGCGTGGTATAGGATTCGCGGAAGATGCCACGATGTGCTTGAGTTTTGTTTAACTGGCTGTTTTGAAAAAGAAAAGCCTGTTCTGGCCTCGAATTTGAGTGATGTGCCCGTCGAGAAGCTGAAGAATTTTTGGGCATAAGGGGTTGCCTTACAGGCACCAAAAAGGCTAAAAACCGGTTGTTAAAAATTTGCAAAAAAACATTCATTGTATTAAAACAGGGTCATCACTAAGAGCTTTAAGAAAGGCTGTTAAGTGGTTGAGATTTAAGGCTCAGCCGATTGGCTTGGGCACATAAGAAGAAAAAATGTCGTATCCCGCAGGATATAAATGGGAGGCGATCAGGAGTCCGGCAAGCGCAGCTCAGGCTGTTTTGCCAGCAAAAATCGGGATTTAGAACCCGTCGAAAACCTGAGTTAACTCAAAAAGGAAGACGCAACATGAAAAAAACTATCCTTGCTTCTGCTATCGCAGCTGCAACCTTCTCTGGCGCTGCTCTGGCCCAGGAAAGCAACCTGCCGACTATCTACGGTAACATCCAGCTGGCCGTTACTCATGATAATGTCGACGGCGGCCCGTCGGAAGTTCAGCACTTCGACAATGGTTCTACCATTGGCGTTCTGCACAACCATCAGATCGCTCCGGGCGTTGAGGGCTTTTTTAAGGCCGAATTCCACTTCAACGCTGACGACAACAACGATGATGGTTCCGGCATCTATGAGATTGATGAAGCCTACATCGGTGTTCGTGGTGAGACCTTTGGTCAGCTTTGGGTAGGTAAAGACGATTCTACCTATGAAACCGCAGTTGATGAGATCAATCAGTTCTTCGAAGTGGCGACTCTGAACATTGGCCCAGGATACACAACTGGTGAGAGCGATCTCATCCAGTATCGTTCACCGTCGTTTGGTGGATTGACTGTTGGTGCCGCGCTGCAGTTCAACGGTGACGGAGATGTCAGTAATAACGGAGAGAAATCTTATCCGTGGCAGCTGGCCGCTATGTACGAAGTTGACGCGCTGGAACTGGCTTTCGCAGTTGACTCAAACGATGGTCCTGGTTCAAACGAAAACACTTATGGCCTGCGTGCGAGCTACAGCGTTGACAACCTTCGCCTGACTGGTGAGTACCACACCACCAAGGATGCGTTCGATAAGTTCGGCGTGATGGGCGTGTACACGCTGGGCAAAAACCAGTTCGCGTTGGCTTATGAACTGATGGATCGTGATGATAACGGTCTGGATATGGACACCATCACGCTGCAGGCGCTGCACAATCTTTCGGATAACATGTACGTGTTCTTTGAGGGTTACCTCGGTGGCGGCGATAATGGTGCATATGGCACATATGTCGATAGTCAGGGTAACATCGTAGAAAGCGACGAGCGCTCCATTGCCGCTATCGGTGCTGTTTACTACTTCTGATCAGCTAACCAGCTAATCAAGTAGTCTCAAAAACCGGTGACTCTGGTCACCGGTTTTTGTATTTTTAGGGGCCCGTTTTTTGGAGTCTGTCATGGCCGTCGAACTTGAAATCAAACTGACCCTATCGGAACGGGCGCAGGCGCAAGCCCTGGAGTGGTTGCTTGCGCAGCCTGAGGCCAGGCCTGGTGGCCAAAAACTTCTGGTGAATCGCTACTACGATACGCCAGGCGCAGCGCTCAACAGGGCCAGGGCGGCGCTTCGTGTGAGGCAATCCGGAAATCGCTACATCCAGACTCTGAAAACCCAGGGCGAATTTGTTGATGGCGCCCATCGCCGGCAGGAGTGGGAGTGGCCGCTGCCGGGGCCTGAGCTGGATCTGTCGCTGCTCGAAAGTACGCCCTTGAAACAACAGCTGGATCTTCAGCAACTCCAGGTGGCCTTTGAAACTAACTTCACCCGCCAGGTGGTCATGCTGGAAACTGCGGATGCGCTTGTTGAAGTGGCCGTGGACTCCGGCGAGATTGTGGGTGGGGGACAATCCCGAGCCCTCCACGAAGTGGAATTCGAGCTAAAGTCAGGAAACCCTGCAGCACTGATGTCTTGGGCCAAGGCGCTGGCCGATGAAGTGCCGGTACTTCTGAACCTGGTGAGTAAGGCTGAGCAGGGGTATTACCTGGCCGGAATTTATCGGCCTGAACTGGACCAGGCCCCTGGCGAGTTGTCGGTCACCGAGTTTCTCCATCAGCTTAGTCTCGGTTGGCTTCTGCAAAAACCTCTGATCTGCCCTGAGTCTTCTTTGCTGCAGGTAAAAAAGTCGGCTACACAAGCGAGAGATCAGGCGTTGTGGGATGAAGTCCAGGCAATAATAGGCCAATACGCTGTGCCAGAGCTGATAGATAAAGCGCCCCGTCTTGGAGCGCTTCAGCTGGCGCTGGCAGGTTCATCTTCTAATTGAGTCCCAGTAGCGCCGTGGCCACGCTGAAATAAATCAACACACCGCTGACATCGGCAATGGTGGTAATCAGCGGTGTACTGGCCGTAGCCGGGTCAAACTTCAGCTTATCCAGCAGGAAAGGCAGCAGCATGCCGATCAGGCTGCCCACCATCACCACGGCGATCATGGTGACCGCGACCACAAAGGCAATTTCCGGCCCTGCCCGCAGAAACCCAACCGCCATCACCGCAATGGCCATGGTAATGCCAAGAGCACTGGCTACCAGGGTTTCTTTGCCCAGCAGTTTGCCCCAGTCGGCTACCGTGACATCGCCGGTGGCCATGCCCCGTACCATCAGCGTGGCGGACTGCGCCCCGGCGTTACCGGCACTGGCCACCAGCAGGGGCATGAAGAACAGCAGGGCAATGTGCTCGGAAATAATCTCCTCAAAGTAGGCTATGCCCGCGCCGGTGAATATATTGGCAAACACCAGAATTACCAGCCACTGAACCCGGGATCGATAAAGAGAGAACGGTGTTGCGTCTCTCAGACTGGTTTCGAGCTTGCCGACCGTGGCGCCTTTGTGAATGTCTTCGGTGGCTTCTTCTTCGGCAACATCCATGGCGTCATCGTAGGTGACAATGCCCACCAGCCGTTCGTCGTGATCCAGAATTGGCAGTGCCAGCAAGTCGTAGCGTGATATCAGTCGGGCCACTTCTTCCTGAGGGGTGTCGGTGCTGGCGGTCACGAGACCAGTGGCAATCAGGTCGTCTACGGGCGTGCCAGGCATGGCGGTAATCAGGTTCCGAAGGGAGACAGCCCCCACCAGTTTGTGCTGATTGTCGATCACGTAGGCCTGGTAAATGGTCTCTTTATCCGGCGCGGTGTTTCGGAGCAGGTTAATGGCCGCGCTGGCCGACATGCCGGTGCTGATCACCGCGTATTCCGAGCTCATCAGAGCTCCGGCGGTGCCTTCCTCGAAGCTGGCGAGGCGCCGGAGGTCTTCCCGTTCTTTGCTGGCCAGGGACTGGAACAGGGTGTGCTGGCGGTTCTCATCCAACAGGTTGAAGAAGTCGGCCCGTTCGTCCGAGGGCATGGCGGTTACCAGCTCAGCCAGGTCTCGGGTGGGCAAGAGCTCCGCGATCAACGTTTGGGTGTTGGGGCCGATATACCCGAATACCTTGGCGCTTTGTTCTGTTGTCAAAGCCCGGAGCAGACGAACGCCCTCTTCGTTGTCCGGATTCTCTTCAACAAATTCCGCAAGGTCAGCGGCATTGAAGGTGGCGGCCGCAGCCTGAATCTGCGCCTGGTCCTCAGTGGCGATGGCCTCAAATAAGGGCTGGTAGAATTCGGAGTCCAAGTATGACATTCGTTACCTTACTCTTTCGGAGTCATCGCTTCGGCTTTCTGCTCGTTGTCACTGTGCAGGTCTCGCCACTGCTTGAGGAATTCCCGGTACCGGTCCAGGGCCTCCTCCACCACTGATACTGATGGGGTGTCTGTTGATCGGACCAGCACAATCAGTCCCTTGCCCTCAACCTCTTCGTTGGTGGGAGGGTGACAAATCACTTCATTGTCGTGATCGATGTACGCTAGGGCGGTGCCTATGCCGTGGCGCACGAGTGCGCTGACAATGTCAGCCCACACCAGGTCGTCCAACTCCAGATCATAGCGGTGAGGATGGTCGCGCTCGTAGTTGAACATGTCTTCCAGCACCTTCTCTGAGCCGGGTGCCACCACGGCCCGCACCATGATCTCCGGGTAGGTGCGCACTGGGCGGATGGTGGTTCGCACGCCCAGGGCTTTGAATCTGGCCCGGTTGGGGTCGCTCACGCATTCCACGGTGGTCCTTGCACCGAGGTTGGACTCAGCAAGCCGGTGGGCGATATCGAAGGTCAGACTGTCTGAGAACGAATCGGATTCGTCTGCGGCGAGCACGATGATGTGTTTGGCACTGCCAGCATGCACCGCTTTCAGGGCTTCTGGATCGTTACCTGCGCCGTGAAAATGAACCATCCCGCAATCGGTGAGTTCTGCAGGCAGCCCTCCCGGGAACTGACGGGTCAGCAGCATGATGGGTACCGTGTGGTATTCCGGTACCGAGCGGATCTGGGAGGCAAAGCGCATAAAGTACTGCTCGCCGCCACTTCGTGGAGTGTTGATGATTACGATGTGATCTTTCATGTTGTAAATCCAGCGTCCGGTCAGGATTCGTTCACGGCGGTAGAACCGGTATTCAATATAGTCGCTGACGATCAGTGTCAGCAGTGTGATGGCACTGATAAACATCAGCAGGATGGTGCTCAGACGGCCAACGGTGGTTTCTGGGGCGAAATCGCCGTAGCCCACGGTAACCAGAGTGGTCATGGTCATCCACGCCGCCTCGAACAGCGTCAGAGGCTCGGCGGCCCAGATGATCAGTATCTGGGTGATGAGCAAGCAACCCAGTATGACAAAGAGCCGACGCATACGATTGCGGATCAGGCCGCCCATGGGTAGGTGAGACTGGGCATGTTCGGGATTCAGCGGGCGGCGATTGCGCATCATAGAGTTGGCGTGCCTGTTCAGTCCTTGGCGAGTTCGTTATACAGTACCGGAAATATATCAGAGAGACAGGGGTTTGCGTTATGTCTGAGCCTTGGGGTTCACTGCCGGCGGAACTGGCAAGCGATGTGTCGGCCTGCTGGCCGTCAATATTTCCGGACGGTGTTCCGGGCTGGTTAACCGGGGCCGCCGCACTCTCTGAAGCAGATATTGCAGAAGCCTCCGCCCGCAGCCTTTTTTTGCGACAGACCCTGGAGAGGCACCCCGAGCAGGTCCGCTCCGCGGTTCAGGCCCGGCCGCTGCATGAGCCGACCACCGAATCCTGGCTGGCGGAGCGCTGGGCATCTCTCCTGGGCTCGGTGGATTCTGAACCGGCGTTGCACGCCGCACTCAGGCAATTCCGGCGGGAGATCCAGTTCCGGATTATCTGGCGGGACCTCCTTAAATGGGCCGACCTTCAGGAAACCATCGCCGCCACCAGTGCGTTCGCCGATACTTGTATTGATGGCGCGCTGGATTGGCTGTACGAACAGGCTTGTGAAGAGTCCGGCACGCCCTGGGGCAAAGACCCGGTCACCGGCGAGGAAGCTCCCCAGAAAATGGTGGTGCTGGGCATGGGCAAACTCGGCGGCCGTGAACTGAACGTCTCTTCTGATATTGATCTTATCTTCGCCTTCCCGGGCAAGGGCGAAACGCGCGGTGGTCGGCGAGCCCTGGATAACCAGCAGTTCTTTATTCGTCTTGGGCAAAAACTGATCCAGGCGCTGGACCAGATCACCGCCGACGGCTTTGTGTTCCGTGTGGATATGCGCCTGCGCCCCTACGGCCAGAGCGGCGCCCTGGCCCTGAGTTTCGCAGCGCTGGAAACCTACTATCAGGACCAGGGCCGTGACTGGGAACGCTACGCGATGGTGAAAGCCCGGGTAGTGGCGGGCGACCAGCGGGCAGGGGAGGTGCTGATGAGTAGCCTTCGGCCCTTCGTTTACCGGAAGTACATTGATTTCAGTGCCTTTGAATCGCTGCGCAATATGAAGGCAATGATCAGCCGGGAAGTGCGCCGCAAAGGGCTGGAAAACAACATCAAGCTGGGCAGCGGCGGCATCCGTGAAATCGAGTTTGTGGTGCAGGCGTTTCAGCTGATTCGGGGCGGCCGGGACCGGGAGCTTCAGCAGCGGGAACTGCAGGTGATCCTTAAAGAGTTAGAGGAGCTGGAACTACTGCCCTCCACCGTGGTTCGGGAGCTTCGGGATGCCTATGTGTTCCTGAGAAATCTGGAACATGCTCTTCAGGGCATGGAAGACAAGCAGACTCAGGAGCTGCCCGACGATGCACTCTCACTGGCTCGGATATCACGGATCATGGGTTACGAGGATTGGTCCGCCTGCCAGAAGGCCCTGACAGAGCATCGTGAGCGTGTAGCCACACATTTTTCCAATATCATTGCCTCGGAGGAAGAGGAGCAGGAGGGCGAAGCCGGCATTGAGGATGGTTGGTTCGAACTCTGGCTCGCAGAAATGGAGGCGGCTGCTGCCGTGGAGTGGCTCTCGGAGCAGGGGTTTGAGCGCCCTGAGGACAGCGTCCAGAAACTGGCGGATCTGCGTGACAGCCGCACCGTCCAGACGCTGCAAACCCAGGGCCGCCGGCGCCTGAATGAATTCATGCCACTGCTGTTAAGTGCCCTCACTGGTGTAGAGAATCCCTCTGAAACGCTCGAACGAGTGCTTCAGCTGGTGGAGGCAATCCTCCGCCGAACGGCGTACATGGTACTCCTGATGGAGAACCCCGGCGCCCTGACACAGTTGGTACGCCTGTGCAGCGATAGCCCCTGGATCGCCAGCCTGCTGGCGGAAACCCCGCTGTTGCTGGACGAGTTGCTGAACGCCGAAAGCCTGTACACGCCCCCCGCCAAGGAAGAATTGCAGGACGACCTGCGCCAGCAAATGCTGCGGATTCCCTATGAAGACCTTGAAGAGCAGATGGAATCTCTGCGCTATTTCAAAAAGGCCCATGTGCTGCGGGTGGCTGCCTCTGAGATCAAAGGCACCCTGCCGTTGATGAAAGTGAGTGATTACCTCACCTGGATAGCCGAAGTGGTGCTGGACCACGTGGTGGACGTGGCGTTCGCAAACCTGGTGAGCCGACACGGCTATCCGCGCCGGGCTGATGGCTCCGCCTGTGATACCGACTTCGCCATCATCGGCTATGGCAAGCTCGGCGGCATAGAATTGGGCTATACCTCGGATCTTGATCTGGTGTTTGTGCACCAGGCAGACCCGGAACTGGCCACCGACGGCGACAAACCCATAGACAATGCCGTGTTCTACACCCGCCTCGGCCAGCGCATCGTCCACATCCTCAGCACCCAGACTCCCTCCGGTCAGTTGTACGAAGTGGATATGCGTCTGCGCCCGTCGGGCAATTCCGGGTTGCTGGTCAGCACCTTGCAGGCGTTTGAAAAATACCAGCAGAACGATGCCTGGACCTGGGAACACCAGGCCCTGGCGCGGGCCCGTGGGGTGGCGGGTTGCCCGGATACCCTGAAAGCCTTTGAAACCATTCGCCACAACATTCTTTGCCAGCCACGAGACAAGCAGGCACTGCGCAAGGAAGTGGTGGATATGCGGGAAAAAATGCGCGCCAATCTTGGTACGCCCGAGGCCCGGCGGGAAGAAGTGTTCCACATCAAGCACGACAACGGCGGCATTGTTGATATCGAGTTCCTGGTGCAATACCTGATGTTGGCCTGGAGCGCCGAGCACCCTGAACTGACCCAGTGGAGTGACAACATCCGGCAGATGGAAGAACTGGGTCGTGCCGGCGTGATGGTGGTGGAAGATACCGAAAAGCTCAGGGAGGTGTTCATAACCCTGAGATCCACCATCCACCGGAGGGCCCTGCAGAACCTGAACAGCCAGGTGGAGGGAGAGGCCTTTCCCGAGGAGCGGGCTTACATACAATCCATGTGGCAAAAAGTGATGCTCGCCGATTAAGCAACATTCAATTCCGGCAGAGAATCCTGCTAGAATGCCGGTTCCCCGAAAACCGCTTTTTTTAGGAGCAGAACAGAATGTCGATGGCTGACCGCGATGGCGTTATCTGGCTGGACGGTGAAATGGTTCCCTGGCGTGATGCCAAGACCCACGTCCTTACCCACACCCTGCATTACGGCCTGGGCTGTTTTGAAGGCGTGCGTGCGTACAACACCGCGAACGGCCCGGCGATTTTCCGCCTGAAAGAGCACACCGACCGCCTGTTCCGCTCCGCTCACATCCTGAACATGAAAATGCCGTTCAGCAAGGATGAGGTCAACGAAGCCCAGCGTGCCGCGGTTCGTGAAAACAACCTGGACGAAGCCTACCTGCGCCCCATGGCGTTCCTGGGCTCCGAAGGCATGGGCCTGCGTGCCGACAACCTGAAAGTGCACGTGATGGTTGCCGCCTGGAGCTGGCCGTCCTACATGTCGCCGGAAGCCAAAGAGTTGGGTATCAAGGTGCGCACCTCCTCCTACACCCGCCACCACGTGAACATCACCATGTGTAAGGCCAAGGCCAATGGTAACTACATTAACTCCATGCTGGCCCTGAACGAAGCCATCTCCGGCGGTGCTGAAGAGGCCTTGCTGCTGGATAACGAAGGCTACGTGGCTGAAGGCTCCGGCGAGAACATCTTTATCGTGCGTGACGGCGTGCTGCACACGCCGGAACTGACCTCCTGTCTGGAAGGCATCACCCGCGCCACCATCATCGACTTCGCCAAAGACCTGGGCCTGCAGGTGAAAGAGCGTCGCATCACCCGCGACGAAGTCTACGTGGCCGAAGAAGCCTTCTTCACCGGCACCGCCGCCGAAGTGCTGCCCATCCGCGAACTGGATGGCCGCCAGATTGGTGAAGGCAAGCGCGGGCCGATTACCGAGAAGCTGCAGAGCATGTATTTTGATGCGGTTAAGGGGAAGCTGGACAAGCACTCAGAGTGGTTGAGCCACGTAAAAGGCTGATCCAGCCAGTATCTGTATGAAGTGGCCGCCGGCGCTGAACAGGCCCCGGCGGCCTTGTTATTTGGAATCGACGAGCAAGCAGGACGAGACAATGGCAGACGTAATCAAGGTTCCCGTTTCCTTTGGTGAGGTGCTGGACAAGATCACCATCCTCGAAATCAAATCCGAGCGCATCAAGGACGAAGAAAAGGTCAGAAATGTTCGCCTTGAACTGGAAGAGCTCAGCAAGACCTGGGATGAAGCCGTGGCCGACAAAGCCGATGATATCGCCGATCTGCGTAAGCAGCTCAAAGCGGTTAACGAGGAGCTTTGGGTGATTGAGGACGACATCCGTGACCAGGAAGCGGAGCAGGACTTTGGTCCCCGCTTTATTGAGCTGGCACGCGCTGTTTATGTCACGAATGACAAGCGTGCGGCCATTAAAAAAGAAGTGAACCTGGCGCTGGGATCGCGTTTTGTGGAAGAGAAGTCTTACCAGGACTACACCGCACGGAAATAATCCCATTTCGGTATGCATCCGCCCCTGAGGGGCGGGTGCCGTTACCCTGAATGCTCCACGACCCATCGATCAAGCATGGCCGTTACGTCCTCGACCGATACCAATTCCATCGCCCCCTCAAATTCCGCCTTGGCGCCCCAACGGGCCTCTTCAACGGATTTTCCCGTGAATTGCTTCAGGGCTTCCGGATAGCGGTTTACACACCATTTCAGCGAGCTGTATGGCCCTGAGCGGTTAGGATTGCTGGCAGCGAATAGTCCGAGTACATCGGTTCCGACGGCGCTGGCAATGTGCGCCGGGCCCGTGTCGGGGGCCACAACCAGGTCTGCATGGCTCATCAGGGCGGTCAGCTGTTTCAGGGTATCCTGGCCACAGATATTGTGAACCGGGTGTTTCATGGTGCTCTCGATAGCCTCGCAATACTCTTTCTCGAACGGTGCAGGGCTGCCCACCAGAATGACCTTCATGCCGTGGTTTTCAATGGCGTAATCGGCCAGCTGCGCATAGCGTTCCGCCGGCCAGTTGCGCAGTGTATGGCTGGCGCAGGGGCTGATGACCAGGTTCTTCCTGTCCTTGGCCAGATGGCCATGGGCAAATTCGTGATCAGCGTCCGACAGCGGAATCTTCCAGCGGGGAGGCGCGGACTTGAGCCCCAGTGGTTCCAGAAAGCTCGCCAGGCAGTCCCTGACATGCTGATGAGGTGCGGGCGCGATGCGCCGATTGATAAACAGGCTGTGGAGGTCTTTGCTTCGGGCCTTGTCGTAGCCGATTTTGAGTTTCGCCGGGATGCAGGCCGCCGCCAGGTTTGCTCGGAAAGCGACCTGCATGTGTAGCAGAGCGTCGAATTTTCGGCCTTTCACTTTCCGGCGAAGCTCCGCGTAGCCTGCTCGGCCGGCTTTTTTGTCAAAAATGATGAACTCGACACCGGGCAGGTCGCCAATCAGTTTTGCCTCGATTTTGCCGATAATCCAGGTGATTTTTACGTTGGGGAGTTGTTCCTGAAGGCTCAGCACAACAGGTATCACGTGGGTCACGTCACCGATGGCTGACAGGCGCAGGATGCAGATGGAGTTCATTAGATTTTGATCCGGTTCAGGTTGTGGCCTGGGGCTGTGGAGCTTTGTCGGCAATCATTGGTAAACTGGCCCCCATTCTAACTCAGTCGCGCGCGCCCGTCCCGGCGTGAGCGGGTAAGGTGGGCATTCTTTCAATTTCGGTGACCGGGGACCGAGCATGGCGGAGTCTGAAATCTGTATTCGGGAAAGGGCTTCGGCAATGCTGATCCATCCGGACTACGAAGGCAGGGTTACCGAAGACTGGTTCGATGCCGCCTCATGGGGTGATCAGGCCAGGCCGGTGAGCAGCGGTGGCCGCGGCGGTGCCTGGTTTTTGCAGGCTGGAGATGACAGGTTAGTGCTTCGGGAATATCGCCGTGGTGGGTTAATGGCGAAATTTGCACGATACGCCTATGCCTTCACGCGCGAGGCAGATGTGCGATCCTTTGCCGAATTCCGCTTGCTGAACACCCTGGTCAGCCAGGGGCTGCCCGTTCCCCGTCCGGTTGCAGCCTGGTACCGGAAACTGTCGCCAATTCAGTATCGGGCATCCATCATCATTGAACGGTTGGAGAACACCACGCCCCTGGCTGACCTTATCTCTGAGTTGGATAATGAGGCCTGGACGTCCATTGGAGAAACCATTCGTCGATTTCACGACGCCGGCGTCATGCATGCGGATCTGAACAGCTTCAATGTACTGGTTCGGGGCAACGAATACTTTCTGATTGATTTCGACAAGAGCAGGTTGATGACTGGTAGTGCTCCGGCGCGCTGGAAAGAGGCTAATCTGGATCGTTTTGCTCGGTCGCTGGTAAAGGTCGCCGGAGAAAACGCCCGGGCGAAGATTTGGAGTTATTTCATGAACGGATATAACAGGGGAATGGCCACTTGACCAATCCACGACAGGGCGGATCGCTTCCGTCAATACTATGCCTTACGGATGCCTGCGATCGTCCGGAAACTGAACTCTTTATCGGGCTCAGAAAGGCCGGATTTGACCTCGACGTTATGTGTAACCCCAAGGGCAGGAATTATCAGCGTCTTGTCGACGAGGGTATGGTCGTCAGTCCCATGGCCTTGAAGAACCGCTTCGACAAAGAAGGCACTGAGGCCATCCGCCAACAGTTGGCGAAGAAGAAATATGACGTCATTCACGCTTATAACCCCCGAGCCCTGGCCTGCGGCCTGCGGGCTTCCCGGGGCACAGATACCAAGGTAGTCGCCTATCGTGGCGTGATCGGTAACATCAGCTACCTCAATCCGGAGTCTTGGATTACGTTCCTGCACCCACGCGTCAGCAAAATTGTCTGTGTCGCCGATGCCATCAAGGATTACCTGGCGAGCCTTCGGCTCCTGTGGATGCATATCCCTGAAAGAAAGCTTCAAAGAATTTACAAGGGGCATGATCTGGACTGGTATCAAGCGCCCAAGGCGGATCTGACCCAGTTTGGCGTTCCGGAGGACGCCTTCGTGGTTTGCTGCACCGGGCGTAATAGCCCTCGAAAAGGCTTCGACGACCTCATAGTGGCTATGGATAAGCTGCCAGAGGATGTGAATGCGCATTTGTTGCTGGTCGGGGATGTCATTGAGAACGCTGAGATTCAATCGCAAGCTGCCTCCGCGTCTCATCCAGAACGGATCCATTTTACGGGATTCCGTACCGACGCGCCGGCCATTGCCGCAGCTAGCGATGTGTTTGTGCTTCCTTCCAAGGAAAGGGAAGGGCTGCCTCGAGCAGTTATCGAGGCTATGGTCTACGGTGTGACGCCGGTAGTAACCAAGGTCGGCGGCATGCCCGAACTGGTGGAAGATGGAGTCAGCGGTATTGTGGTTCCACCGAAAAATGCCACAGAGCTGTCAGCAGCGATCGAGCGGCTATATCGCGACAGAGAGCTGGCGGCCTCGCTTGGTCAGGCTGCGCGGCAAAGGATCGCCCGGGATTTTCACTCCTCACAAACCGTCAGGGAGACGGGTGAGCTATACAAAGCACTCACGGGCAGGGCCTGAATGCGGCGGTATCTGTTTTTTGTCAACCAACCTTATTCCTATTCGATTCTGCGACCACTGCAGGAAGAGATAATGCGCAGGGGCGACGAAGCAGCCTGGTTCGTTGCGGGCTGTTCAGCGGCGCCGCTTCGGCCCGAAGAGCGTCGTCTTGGCAGCGTCAAAGAGGTAATGGAATACAACGCCGATGCGACCTTCGTCCCCGGGGACTGGGTGCCCTATTTCTTTCCGGGAATCAAAGTCGAGGTATTTCACGGCATGGCTCGCAACAAACGTGGCCATAGCAGCGAGGATGAAAGTGATCATTACCGTATTCGCGGATGGTTTGATCTCTACTGTACGCATGCCGTGAAAGATACGGAAAAGTTCCGTGAACTGGCGGCCCAATACCAGCATTTCGGGGTTGCCCATACCGGCTGGCCCAAGCTGGATCCTCTGCTATCGCAGCCCGGTGAGGGGAAAAGAAACCGCTCGGAAAACGAGTTACCGGTTGTATTTTACGCCTCAACCTTCAGCCGATCTGTTACTTCTGCTCCGGATCTGGTGGAGAAAATCGGCGAATTGTCCCGGAATGGTCGCTGGAAGTTCATTGTGACCCTGCACCCAAAGATGGATCCTGCGATAGTGGATCAGTATCGTAAGCTTAGCGGTGAGAACCTTCGTTTTGTCGAAAGCGATGAAGATCTGTTGCCTTTGCTGCCGCAGGCAGATGTGATGCTGTGCGATACCTCGTCCATCATGTTCGAATTCATGTTCCTGGATCGCCCGGTGGTTACCTTCAGGACTAAAATGCCGGGTCCCTATCTGATCGACGTCCACGACGTTGAGGATGTTGAGTCAGCCCTGGAAGAGGCAGTGCAGTATCCCGACACCCTGATGCAAGAAACACGAGCCCTTTGCGACCAGTTGCATAGCTTCAGGGATGGTCGTTCCAGCGGGCGGGTTCTGGATGCGGTTGAGGATTTCCTGATCAACAAACGTAGCGAACTCAAGCCCAAGCCGATGAACCTGTTACGTAAGCTGAAAGTCAGGCGCCGCTTGCGTAAGGAGCTTGCACGTATGGCACCGGAAAGCTCAGGATAGAATCCTCGAAGGTCCAGATCGGGAAACGAATGATTTGAGCAGCATCCCCAGCCCTATCAATGTCTTTGTCGCGAGTACGCCCCTTCAACTGATCAGTTGCTCCGAGGCTCGCCACCATTACGGCTGCAGTGCTGAAACTACCCTTCTCGTCATTGCGCGACCGGATAACCGGGAGACCGAGGGACAAATGGCCTTCCTGGCCGAGGCCCTGGGCTGGCAAGGCATCGAAACCATCTATCTGAAAAAAAGTTCCTTTTACCTTCGTCTGGGAGCGGTCGCCAAGAGCCTTTCACGACGCCGCATTGAACGGTTGTTTATCGGCAACAAATCCAGCTGGATTCATGAAGTCTTTTATCGGGGATTCGACAGCAAACAGCTGATTTTCGTCGATGATGGCCTGGCCACCGTGACCTACTACCACGCCATTCACAATGAGGGTATCGCCTCCCGGATTTCAGCGGCAAAAAAACGGCTTCTGAGAACCATGGGAATACGGATTCATCGCGTTGTTCCGGAGGTGATCGCGTTCTTTACGTTCTTTCCGTTACAGAGCTCCGAACTTGTCCAGGTTCAGGTTCATGATTTTCCGGTGTTTCGCAGAACCTTCAAAATATCCGCCCGTAACAGCAGTCAGATGCCCATGGTCGGGTTCCTGGGCCAGCCTTTTGGCGTGGAAGATCGGCTTCAGCAACTGAAGCTGCAAATTCAGCACGTCGTAGAGCGTCATCCCGATAGCCTTGTTGTGTACTTCATGCATCGAAAGGAGAGCAGGGAAGAGCTTGAGAGGTTGCTTGCAGAATTTCCGCTCGAGATACGACAGGCCGGTCGCCCCATAGAGGTAGAAGTGGCTCTGTCAGGAGAAACCTACCTGGCTTTTTACAGCTTTGCTTCAACCGCGCTGTTTACGCTGAAAAAGATATTCCCGGAAATCCGGGTGTTCCAGATCGATGATGCCGCCCTGGGCGCCCGGCTGACCTACTATGATGAAATAAGGCGTATGTTCAGGAGCGTCGGCGTGGAAACGACGCTCCTTCGGGGGTCACGACTTTTCGAAGCGGGCCGGCCGGTCCAGAGTCCATAACCCGGCATACTTGTTGAAGGTCACCTGCGCGTAGGTGACCGCCGTCAGATAACCCACAGCGCCGTCCAGAAAGCCGAAACGGATGAAGTACACCTGCACAAACGTCATCAGGCCCCGTAGAGTTGGGTAGATCATGGTGCGGGTTTTTTTGCCCTTGCGATGCTTCTCCAGAGAACCAAGCCAGGCATACTTTGCGCTTTTTTCCAGGGAATGACCGAAATCCCGGTGTGTATAGTGAGTGAGGCGGCCCCTGAGGGTTTTGATTTTGCGTCCGGACGGGATCAGTATCCGCTCGTGCACCAGGGCGTCTGAAAAGCTGACGCCCTCGCGACGGAACAGCCGGAGCGGGGCTCGGCCGCTGCGTCCGAAATCCAGACGGCTGCCGTAAATCGTTACCGCCCAGGGAAGCTTGTAGGCGTCCGCGTCAGGATCGGCAAGGTGATCGTTGATCTCCCTTGCCAGCTCGGGCGTGACACGCTCATCGGCATCCAGTGACAGCACCCACTCACCGGTCGCTTTCTCAAGTGCGCGCTGTTTCTGGATGCCAAAACCCGGCCAGTCGGTGACTTCAACCACATCGGCCAACTCTCTGGCCAGCTCCACCGTCCGATCAGTACTGCCGCTGTCCAGAACAATAATTTCGTCGGCAACCAGCCTTGCGGATTTCAGACAGTCGGTAATGTGGTCTTCTTCATTTTTCGTGATTATGGTCGCTGACACCTTGCGGGCCCTGTTTCGAACGTAAGAGGCGCTTAATTCTGTGAACATGGCCGAGGCGATTGACGCAACTGCCAGCAGGTAGAAGGTCAGGAACAAGGTTCGGTTGAACGTGGCTTCTGTGAGCCCGAACAAGAAGTAGCCGATTGAGACCATGCAACCAGCCGCCGCAAGGTGGGCTGTGGCTGGATGGCGGCTGGCCAGGTTCCGGGCAAAGATGGCCAACGGAATGAAAATCAGCAGGGCCCAGCTGAGAATGCCCGGAATGCCGCTGCTGGCAGCATTGTTGAGCAGATCGTTATGGGCATGCCCGGTACAACAGTCTAGGAAGTGTTCTGGCAGATTGCCAGCTGCAACTTCCGCTTCGATACGGTGGGTATAACCACCCAGGCCAGCGCCTGTCCAGGGGTTGTCGCTGAGCATGTTCAAGGCCTGTCCCCAGACTTCAAGGCGAATTTCCATGCCTGTATCCAGGTGCCCGCTGTGAAGCAAGCCATATAGTGAACTGGACATGCGGTCGCTGCTGATAATCGCGCCGGCGACGAGCAGTGGCACAACAATCAAGCCAGCAACTCGAAGTTTTTTGCTGAGCAGTGGTACGAGCACGAGCAGAAGAAATGGCAGAGCAACCAGGTTGCTACGGGTTTCAGACAGCATGGAAATCAGGACCGCAGCCGTTCCACCGGTGAAGAACAGTATCGCCAGGCCCGCCCGTTTGTCCCGGATAAAAAACATGGCAGCAACGATCGTCAGCATGCCGCCCAGAAGGGCGAGATTGCCAAAGCTGATGGGGTTGATCCCGCCACCGAAGCGGGAATTCAGCACCTGACCAAGCGCGCCCTGGTGGGCAGTAATAGTCACGAGAAAAATCCCGGTGACGGACACGGCCATCAGTCCGATGGCGGCAAAAGTTGTTCGGGCACCGATCCGGGCATAGATTATGGCAACGATTAGGGGCCAGAACAGGATAAACCGGGCGTGCGTACCAAATGTTTTTCCGCCCTCATAGTCAAAACCTTCGAGGGCCCAGGACAGAAAGCTCACCAGAACGAAGAACCAGAAGGAAAAGTGCAGCAGCCTTAGCTCTTTGGGCTTGTCCCAGCCGGTTTTATACAAAGATTTGCGGGCACTGAGCACCATTCCAGCAATGGCAAGCAAGAGGGTTGCGCCAGCTAGGATACTCGAAGACATGAGTGCGCCGCCAAGCCCGACGATCAAAAGTGCATGGAGCGCCATTCTGGGGTTTAACATACACGGTCCGGATTATAGGGGTTGATTTCGCCAGGTGGCCGATGACGCATACGCTTGTACTCCCACTGATACTGCTCGGGGATTTCTTGCACGCATTGTTCTATGGCGTGATTCATGGCCGTAGTTGCGGCCACAGGGTCCCTGTCGCCGAGGCCAGAGCCGGTCTCGCGCACGACGATTCGGAATCCTGAAGCATCGGGCAGGCGTTCCGCATAAGTGATCAGCACGTTGGCGCCGGTGCGCTGGATAAGCTTGGATACCAGGGTCATGGTCTTCACTTCCATGCCAAAGAAAGGTGCAAAGGCGTTGCCTTTACCCCGGGGTGACTGATCCGGCAGAATCCCGGCAACACCGCCTTCCCGGAGAATCGAGGCAAGTCGAGCCAAGCCGCGTCGGTCTCCACGGACCAGTTCTGAACCGAGGCGCCCGCGAACCTTGATCATATAATCTTCAAACTCGGGCATATTCGGCGGGCTATAAAGAGCTGCCATCTTGTAGCGCGATGAGAAGAACAGCCCTGCCAGCTCCCAGTTGCCCAAGTGCGGTGCCAGAAGTATCAGCCCCCGGTCTCCCGCCATGGCCTTGTCGATTAGTTCTAGCCCCTCAGTTTCCCGGATCAGTCTAAGGCATTTCTCCACAGGCCATTCCCACATAAGGGGAACCTCGAGCATGGTCATGCCGGTTTGGGCAAGGGACCTCTTTGACATTATGGCGCGTTCGGCGTCTGATAGGTCCGGTAAGCAGATGGATAGGTTAATATCGGTAACCTTTCGGGACTTGGAAGGCAGTCGCCATAGCAGATAGCCTACGAAACGCCCTATCCGCTGCGCGCAGGCAAGGGATAACCAGCTGACAATCCTGAGTAGACCCGCAATCAGAAAATATTTGAGCTTGCTCATGACCGGCCGTAAACATCCTCGTAACGCACAATGTCATCCTCACCCAAATATGAGCCGGACTGAACCTCGATCAGTTCCAGATCAATCACGCCCGGGTTTTCCAGGGAGTGGATCTGGCCGACCGGAATGTAGGTAGACTGGTTTTCTGTTACCAGATAGGTCTTGTCGCCGTTGGTTACCTTGGCCGTGCCGCTGACCACAATCCAGTGCTCGGCTCGGTGGTGATGCATCTGAACGGACAGCTTGGCGCCGGGCTTCACGGTGATGCGTTTCACCTGGTAGCGGTGGCCGTTATCGATGGAATCATATACACCCCAGGGCCGGTAGACTTCCCGGTGATTCATGTGCTCGTGTCGACCATCATTCTTGATGCGTTCAACCACCTTTTTGACATCCTGGACCTGATCTTTGTGGGCGACCAGCAAGGCGTCTTTGGTTTCAATGATTACCAGGTCTTTCACGCCAACCGTGGCCACAAGGCGGCTGTCTGCCCGCACCAGAGTGCTCTCTGTGTTATGGGCAATGACATCACCGCTGAATGCGTTTCCGCAGCTGTCTTTCTCGGAAACTTCCCATAAGGCGGACCAGGAGCCGATATCGCTCCAGCCGGCATCGAGCGCCACCACGGCGGCGTTATCGGTCTTTTCCATCACGGCGTAATCAATGGAATCTTCCGGGCACTCGGCGAATACGCTTTCATTCACGCGGGTGAAGTGCAGATCCTCACTGGCGTCGTCCAGTGCTGCCTGGCAGATCGCAAGAATGTCCGGGCGGTGTTTCTGCAGTTCCTGAAGGTAGGTGCGGGCGCCGAACAGGAACATGCCACTGTTCCAGAGGTAATCACCGGATGCCAGGTATTCTTCCGCGGTTTTCTGGTCTGGTTTCTCCACAAATCGGCTTACACTAAAACTGTTTTCGCCAAGCTCCGGCCCTTGCTGGATATAGCCGTAACCGGTTTCCGCATGGCCGGGTACTATGCCGAAGGTCACCAGCTTATCCTCCTGAGCCAGAGGAATGGCCTTCTGGATGCCGCTCTGGAACGCAGCGATGTCTTTGATCAGGTGGTCTGCGGCCAGAACCAGCATCAGCGGGTTCTGGTTTTCATCGATGTTCTTGACCAGTTGCAGGGCTGCCAGAGCGATGGCCGGTGCCGTGTTGCGCCCACAGGGCTCCAGAATAATTCGGGTATCTTTGTAGCCCGCCTGGCGCATTTGCTCAGCCGCCAGAAAACGGTGGTCTTCATTGCAGATCAGGAGTGGATCGGCGGATTCCATCCCATCCAGCCGGGCCACGGTCAGCTGCAGCATGGATAGATGTTGGTCCGTCAGTTTCAGGAACTGCTTGGGGTTCAATTGCCTGGATAACGGCCAAAGGCGAGAGCCGGTGCCTCCGGCCATAATGACGGGGTGAATCATGTGTTTGCTCCACGTGTAGATTTCGGTCAGCATTGTCCTTTTCTGATGGCTGAATATTATCACAGGTGCGCTAACTCGGCAGTGTTTGGGGCCGAGTAGGGTCCAGTTTGCGGGTGTTTATGATGAAACTGCCGTTATCGGTTTACTACATCACGTTGAATGAAGAGCAGAGGCTGCCGGAATCTCTTGAGAAGGTGAAGGACTGGGCTGATGAAATCATCGTTGTTGATTCGGGTAGTACAGACCGAACCTGTGAACTAGCAGAGGCCGCGGGCGCCCGGGTGGTTTATCGGGAATGGGAAGGCTTTGCGAGCCAGAAGGCCTATGCCGCCAGCCTGTGTGCGAACGACTGGGTACTTGATCTGGATGCTGATGAAGTGCTTTCCGATACTCTGGTACGAAACATCAAGCAGCTGTTTTCCAAGCCGATCTCTCCGGATATCGCTGGTTATCGTATGCGTTGGGTTTTGTCGTCCCCCAACCCGAGGCACCCTTTTCGGCACGACAAGCCCAAAAAGATCCTGCGGCTCTACAATCGGAAACGGGCTGCGATCCATGCGGAAAAACACAGTAACGATGATCGGCCTAGAGTGCATACAGGTAGCGTGTTGGAGCTCAAAGGCGATGTCTTGCACAGGACATTGATTTCTCTGGAGCAGATGGAGAGAAAGTACATTCAACTGTCCAGTGAGCAGGCCCGGTTCCTCTATGAGAAGGACAGGCGAATTTCGACCCCGCGTTTGATGGTCGAATTTCCTTTGAAGTTTTTGAAGTATTACCTGATCCACCGTCAGGTATTGAATGGCTGGTTCGGGTTCAGTGTTTCGGTAGTGGCCGCAAACCGTAATTTCATGCGATTGGCGAAGGCAAGGGAATTGCAGATGCTCGAGGGAATCAGTCGTTCCGGTGGCGAGGAGCAGTAAGACGCTCTCACAGGTGCTATTCGGCTTGATACACTCTGATGGTTGCCTCTGCCATGCCCCTGAGCGTGAGATGTGTCTGCGCATAGTCAAATGCGGATTGCTCAGATTCTTGAAGACCATCCAGGTTGTTCAGTGCGCTGGCGATGACGTCGGCGATAGCCTGCGTGGAAATGTCCCTGGCGAGCGCGTTCTCGGGAAGCAGGTCGACACTGCCGAAAACCGGGGTTGAGACCACCGGCAGTCCGGCCATCAAGGCTTCGATCAAAACGTAAGGAAACCCCTCCCGCCTTGAGCTGAGAACCATCAAGTCTGCATTGGACAATGCCGATGCCAGCGTTGTTTGGTGTCCTGCCATCGTCACCGAGTGTCTCAGTCTTTCATCGCCAATCAGCCGATGCAGGTTTCTGGCTTCAGAGCCGTCACCAAAGATGGTGAGGTGTGCCGTCGGAAAGCGGTCATGGATCATGCTCCATGCCTGGATTAGCATGTCGAACCCCTTTACTGGCTCCAGCCTCCCGGCAGCAATGACGTTCGTTGTTTGGGGGAGTGGATAGTTGCCGGCGGGCGATTCCGGGGTTTCCTTCCGGATTCCATTGTAAATCAGATGACCGGACGGGTGGCTAAGGCCCTCGTAGATCGACCCGCTGACGGCAATCACTTTGTCCAGCAGAAGAAAAGGACGAAGGTTTGATTTGCTTCCGTGAATCGTCCCCACGGTTTGCCAGGTCTGACGAGGCAACCTGCCGAATATGACGGCGGCTTTATTGCCGTGGGCGTGGGCGATATCGGGCGAAACCCGCTTCAATATCCGGGAAACACACCAACGAAGCCAGGGGTTGTTTCGGCTCAGCTTCATCGGGCACGGATGAAACTCGGCGAATGGGAAGTGCGAGCGGTAGTCAGGATGGGCGATTATGTGCACCTCATGCCCGAGGCTCGTGAGGGCTTCCGCCAGGTCCGCCACATGTTTTTCCATGCCACCCCAGGCACTACCAGGCGTTGCGAGTATCAGGGCGACCTTCAATCGGGCCTCCCGTTCAGGGCCTGTTGGTATACCCGAAGCGTCGCCTCCGTCTGCGCCCTCAACAAAAACCGCTCTGGCAACTCAATCTCCGGCCGGGGTTTATCCAGCAGCCCCAACACCGCATTGGCGAATGCCCCGGTATCATCCGGCGTCACCAGTCCGTCCCGAAAGCATGCCTGCAGCGTTTCCGCCGCACCGCCCCGGTTGTAGGCCACCACTGGCGTGCTGGACGCCAGGGCTTCGGTCACCGTGCGTCCGAAGGGTTCCGGCTTGGTGGACATGTGGCAAACCACATCAGCGAACAGATACAGGTTGGTCATGTCGTTGCGCTGGCCGAGGAATGTGACTTTATCGGTCAGGCCTAGCCGGCTGCGCTCTTTTTCAAGCTCCTGCAGGAATCGTTCTTTTCCCGGTTCGGCCCCGCCCACGATGATGCCGTGACAGTCCAGCCGCTGGCGGACAATGCGGGCCATGGCTTCAAGGTAGTCCAGTTGGCCTTTCCAGCGGGAAATGCGGCCGGGCATCATAATGATTTTCTTGCCGGCCAGTTGGGGGAAGCGGGACAGGAGGATGTCCAGCCACTGGTCGTTGATGGCGCGGTTGCGGAAGGCGTCGATGTCGACGCCGCGCTGGATCACCGTCAGCTTGTCTTCCGCTACCTCGAAATTCTTCAACACGTAATCCCGCACGCAATTGGAGACGGCAATGATCTGGTGCGCCCTGGTCATGATGGCGCTGTAGGGATTAACGGAATACATGCCGTGAAAGGTCGAGACAACGGCGGGCTGTTGGTCGGCAGGCAGGGTCTTCAGGGCCAGATGGATAATCCAGGCGGGCATGCGGGAGCGGACATGAACAATGTCAGGCCGCAGCTCCTGCAACAGCTTGCGCATGGGCAGAATCTGCCCGAAAGACGCGGGCGTTTTCCGGTGGATGGGCATGTGGATGTGGGTTGAGCCCTGGCCGCGCACTTGCTCTGCCATGGGCCCACCGTTGGAGACCACAAAAGACTCATGGCCACGCTTGACCAGCTCGGCGGCGAATTCCACCGTGCCTCTTTCCACGCCACCGCTATAGAGCGCAGGAAGAGCCTGGAGAATCTTCATTGCCTGGCCTCCTTTCCTGATTGTTGAAAAGCAGCCAAATAGTTACCCGCCACCCATCGGGCAGCCCGGTCGGCTTCCCAGAGTCGTTCATGCCTTTCTGCCTGTTCGGCCATCACGCTGGCATGGTCTGCCCAGTGGGCAATCAGCCCCCGCTCTGTCAGGCGTTTTACCCCGTTCGCCACGCGGCTGTTGGCACGCGCATTCAAACTCAGCAGGCCGGTGGGCACGCCGGAAGTGGCGGCTTCGCACACCATGGAAATGCTGTCCGGCGTTACCCAGACCGCGCGGGAAGCAGCGAGCTGGTGGCTGAGCCAGTCGTCGTGGGTACGGGTGTGATGCACTACGGAGATTTTCGGGCTCTGCAATTCGGCCAGCCGATCGGTGGTGCTTTCTGGTGTGCGCCGGGAATCGGTGATGGTCCAGCGCCACTGAGGGTAGCGGGCTATCAGGTCACTGACCTGGTTCAGAATGGCATCGTCGTCCCAATCGAAATGTTCCGAACGCCCACCCACCAGGATCAGGGCTTCCGGTTTGCTGGTCAGCCGGGCGAGGGGTGTGATGGTGTTGATCACGCCTTCGGTGTGCAGGATGTTGTTAGCGGGCTTTACCTCATCATGGGTCGGGATAATCGCGCCATCTACCCAGCCCAGTGGGAAGGCCGGTTTCATCAGTACCAGGGTTTTGGCCTTGCCCAGGCGCCGAAGTGCCAGTAATAAACGATGAGTACCGGTGCCTGCGGCCACAATCAGGTCCGGTTTGGGCAGTGCTGCATCCATAGCTGGGGCCACACCCAGCAGGGCCCGCCACAGAGGTACCGGGTATTCTTCGGCACTGATCCAGTAGAGCGCCGCGCCGGTCAGCACCCGCAGGCGATTGCCCAGCCCCTTGAGTTGGTTTTTGTGGCCGGGCTTGTTGTCTGTCAGCAGCCAGACAACCGGTGCTTGCGAGTGATTGCTCACGGGTTATTCCTTGCGCTTGCGCCCGTAAAAGCCGGGGTCTTCGCGGTCAGGGCGGGTTTTGAAGCGCCGGTGCATCCACAGGTATTGGTCTGGCGCTTTGCGAATTTCCTGCTCGATGACGGCGTTGATCCGGGTTGCATCGTCCAGGTCGTCACCGCTTGGGAAGTTCTCAAGGGCGGGGTGGAAATAGATGTCATAGCCGGGCTTGTCATCGCGGCGAAAATGGCTGAAGGGCACGACTTTACAGCCGCTGCGTTCAGCAATTCGCGAAGTGGCTGTGATGGTGCCGGCGGGAATGCCGAAGAAGGGAGCGAACACGATGTCCTTGCGGCCGTAGTCCTGATCTGTCGCGTACCACACGGCGCGATTTTTCTTGAGGCTCCTGAACAGGCCGCGCAGGTCGCGGGCACCTAGTACGGTGCCATAGCGCCGGCCCCGGGCCCTGGTCATTACGGCATTCATCAACGGATTGTTGTGATCACGCTGCATGACGTCGGCTTCTATGTATTCGGTGACCAGGCTGCCACCCAGGTCGAGCGTGCTGTAATGGCCGCCCAATAGCAGCACGCCCTTGCCGGCTTCCAGCGCTTTCTCGAAATGCTCGATGCCGTGGATGCGGGTCATGCCGGTCAGCTTGGCCGGGTCCCGGAACCAGGCAATGCCGAGCTCCATCAACCCTATACCATTGGCGATAAAGGCATTACGTACCAGGGCCGCCTGTTGCTGTTCATTCAACTCCGGAAAGCACAGGCGAATGTTGACCTCGGTGATGTGCCGGCGGCTCTTGGCCAGTTTCCAGACCAGCAAGCCCACCACCTTTCCCAGCCACCATTGAAACCGGATGGGCAGTTGGGCAACCAGCCACATCACGCCAATACCCAGCCAGGTTGGCCACCAGCGAGGATGACGGTAAGCTGAATAGTCGGTATTTCTCGGAAGTTTGCGGTACTTCTTTTTCAAAATCGTGAATCCTGCATCGACAAACGTTTAACCCGGGGGCAAGATGCAACCCCTCGACACTTTTCGCCCTATGATAACGCACTGTTTTGCCGGGAGTCCTGCGTGTTCCAGTTTATCTATTCCCTGCTGATTCGCCTGGCCCTGCCATTTATTCTCATCCGACTTTGGTGGCAAGGTCGCAAAGCTCCGGCGCTCAGGCAAGACTGGCAGCATCGCCTGGGCCACGTGCCTTCCATACCCGGGCCTGTAATCTGGGTGCATGCGGTCTCCGTGGGCGAGACCATCGCTGCCGGCCCCATGGTGCGTCGACTGCTGGCGCGCAATCTCGGTGCCACCATTCTGATGACCGCCATGACCGACACCGGCCTTGCCCAGGCCCGGAAAATGTTTGGTAACAGGGTAACCTATGCCTACGCGCCGTACGACACACCGGGCGCCATCCGTCGATTTCTTCGGCGGGTCAATCCCCGCATTCTGGTCATCATGGAAACCGAGATCTGGCCCAATATGATCAGCCAGTGCCGCCGCAAAAACGTGCCGGTGTTTCTGATCAACGCCCGGCTGTCGGAGCGCTCTGCCCGGGGGTACGAGCGGGTCAGGGGGCTGGCGGCGCCGATCATGAAAAGCATCACCTGGGTGGCGGCCCAGGCAGAGCCGGATGCAGAACGCTTTCGTCGAATTGGGGTTGCCGCAAGCCACGTTGAGGTGACGGGCAGTGTGAAGTTCGATGTAGACATCCCGGAGGATGTCCGGCTTGCCTCGGAGCGTTTTCGTACCACGCTTGGCCCCCGTCCGGTCTGGATCGCCGGCAGCACACACAGTGGCGAGGATGAACAGCTGCTTCAGGCTCACCGATTGGTGCTTGCGGGACACTCTGATGCCCTGTTGATTATTGTGCCGCGCCACCCGGAACGCTTTGACGCCGTGGCGGTCATGGCACAGGAGCTGGGCTTTCAGGTTGCACGGCGATCTCAGGCGCAGAGTGCCGGGGGCGCGCAGGTTTATCTGGCCGATACCATGGGCGAGCTGATGATGCTCTACGGCGCCAGCGACCTTGCCTTTGTGGGAGGTTCACTGATCGAACGGGGCGGTCACAATCCGCTGGAGCCGGCAGCCTGGGGTATCCCGGTGTTTTCCGGGCCTCATGTGTTCAATTTCGAGACCATCTACGAACGGTTGCTGGCAGACCAGGGTGTGCAGTTGGTTCAGGGGGCAGACGATCTGGCTCGGGCGATCAATCTATTGTTTGCCAACCCGGCGGAACGCAAAGCCTATGGGGAGCGAGCGCTGGCCGTGGTTAATAAAAACCGGGGCGCGCTGGACAGGGTGGTTGAGGGGATAATCGAAAGGCTGTGATTCCGGGGCAGTCGCCACCGGAATCACACAGACGACGGTGCCATTACTGCGTGGGGTCGTCCAGGGTCAGATCTTCTTCTGCCAGAGCTTCGATGCCCCTGGCGTTGGCGCTGAGCCAGTTGTTCAGTTCAATCAGGTCTTGCGGGCTCAGAGTGCCTGCCGCCTGTTTCAGCTGTAACGTGTTAATCACGTAATCGTAACGGGCATTGGCATAATCCCGAAGGGCCACGTAATACGCCCGCTCGGCATCCAGCACTTCCACAATGTTCCGGGTTCCCACATCGTAACCGGCACGGGTCGCGTCCAGCGCACTGCGGCGGGAGATGATGGTCTGTTCCAGGGCTGAGGCGGTTTCAACGTTATTATTTACGGTCAGGTACAGGCTGCGGGTGTTAACCCGAACATCCCGGCGCGTGGTGTTCAGGTCTTCCTGCGCGGCGGTAACCAGTGAGCGCTGCTGGCGCACGCCGGCTTGTGTGCCGCCACCCATGTAGAGGGGAACGTTCAGCTCAAGGCCAATAACGCCTTGTGTGCCTTCCTGCTGGGTATTCTTGGCGCCATCCAGTTCAGACTTGCCATAAGACGCAAACAGGTCAAGCGTAGGCAGGTGGCCGGATTTCGCGACCTTCAGGTTGGCCTCGTTGGCATTCAACTGATAAAGCGCAGACTGAATAACCCAGTTCTGCTCAAGTGCGGTGTTTTCCCAGGCTGAAGGATCCATCGGCTCCGGTCGGCCAAGCGGGAAGTTCTCGCGCAGGTTTTCCAGATCCTCTGCGTATTCGCCAGTCAAACGCGCCAGTTGTTCACGGGCAACGTTGAGCTGGTTTTCAGCGGCGATGCGCTGACTTTTACTGTCATCGTAACTGGCGCGGGCCTCATAGACCTCGGTGATCGCAATCAGGCCGACATCAAAGCGTTCCTGAGCCTGCTCGTACTGCCGCTGGATGGCTGCTTCGGTGGCGCGTGCGGTTGTCACCGTATCTTGGGCACGCAGCACGTTGAAGTAAGCGGTGGCGACGTCCAGAATCAGCTGCTGTTGGGCCAGGTTGTACTGAGCCTGGGCGGCTTCGGTCTGGAACTGACTGGCATCGTAGCGGAACCAGCTGTCGGCACGAAACACCGGTTGGCTCAGCCGAACGCCGTAGTTCAGGGCCTTATAGCTGTCTCCCGGGCCATTCTTGGCGTCGAAATCTGTGTGGTTGGCCTCAGCAAACGCGCCGACTTGTGGCAGAAGTGTGCTCCTGCTGACATCGCTGGCCGCTTGCTGCGCCTGAAATTGTGCTAGTGCAGATGCGATGCCGGAATCGTAAGAGAGTGCCTTCTCATAGGTTTCCATCAGATCCAGAGAAAAGGCAGGCTGGGCTGCGAGCAGGGTGATCAATCCTGGAAGTAAACGTTTCTTCATTGTTTCTCCTGAAAAACTAACTCCGGGAATCTGCCCGGCAATGACCCAAAGGTATTGGTTGACCATTATGGACAATAATCAGTCCGGCCTCTACACTTGCATAGCTCATGCATTTTTAGAGCAGAACAAAATACTTATCGCGTCTTGACGGGGTGCCGAATTGCCAGAATATGGCGATCGGCTGAGATTGCAACGCAGAACCCGCGACCTGATCCGGATAATACCGGCGTAGGAATTAAGACCATACGAACCGCGTCAACGTGCCTTTGGTGGCATCTTGTCGTAACTCCGTCATACGCGACCCGACACCATCAGCCTCAACGGGAGCAGATCATGACGGATTTACCAGCCTACCTCAGCGACTCCGCAAAAGTAGACTCCGCAGCAATCAAACCATTACCAAGCTCACGAAAAATATACGTGCAGGGTAGCCGACCCGATCTGCGCGTGCCTATGCGGGAAATTACTGTGGGAGACACCCCCACGGAAATGGGCGGCGAAAAGAACCCGCCGGTCGTTGTGTACGACACTTCCGGGCCTTACACCGACCCTGAGGCCTCCATCGACCTGAGAAAAGGCCTGCCCCCGGTTCGCGCCAACTGGATTGCCGAGAGGGGCGATGTGGAGCAGCTGGATGGCTACACCTCCGAATTCACCCGCCGGCGCATGAAAGACCCCCAGCTCGACCCGTTGCGCTTTATGGATGAGCGTAAACCCCTGCGGGCGAAGCCGGGCAAGAACGTGTCCCAGATGCATTACGCCCGCCAGGGCATCATCACCCCGGAGATGGAATACATCGCCATCCGGGAAAACATGAAGCTGCAGGAAGCTCGTGACAATGGCTTGCTTGCGGATCAACACCCCGGCCAATCTTTCGGTGCCAACCTGCCGCCGGAGATCACCCCCGAGTTTGTTCGCGACGAAGTGGCTCGTGGCCGCGCCATCATTCCCGCCAACATCAACCACCCGGAAACCGAGCCGATGATCATCGGCCGTAACTTTCTGGTGAAGATCAACGGCAACATCGGCAACTCGGCGGTCACCTCGTCCATCGAAGACGAAGTCGAGAAACTGACCTGGGGTATCCGCTGGGGTTCCGACACGGTAATGGACCTGTCCACCGGCAAGAACATCCACGAAACCCGCGAGTGGATTATCCGCAACTCGCCGGTTCCCATCGGCACCGTGCCCATTTACCAGGCCCTGGAGAAAGTGGGCGGCGTGGCTGAAGACCTGACCTGGGAAATCTTCCGCGACACGCTGATCGAACAGGCTGAGCAGGGCGTCGACTACTTCACCATCCACGCCGGCGTGCGGCTCCATCACGTGCCGCTGACCGCGAAACGTACCACCGGCATCGTGTCTCGCGGTGGCTCCATCATGGCCAAATGGTGCCTGGCGCACCACAAAGAAAGCTTCCTGTACGAGCACTTCGAAGACATCTGCGAAATCATGAAGGCCTACGACGTCTCCTTCAGCCTCGGTGACGGCCTGCGCCCGGGTTCCATTGCAGATGCCAACGATGCGGCACAATTTGGCGAACTGGAAACTTTGGGAGAGCTCACCAAGATCGCCTGGAAACACGACGTCCAGTGCATGATCGAAGGCCCCGGCCACGTGCCCATGCACCTGATCAAAGAGAACATGGACAAGCAGCTGGAATGCTGTGACGAAGCCCCGTTCTACACTCTCGGCCCGCTGATCACTGATATTGCTCCGGGCTATGATCACATTACCTCCGGCATTGGGGCAGCCATGATCGGCTGGTTCGGCTGCGCCATGCTCTGCTACGTCACCCCGAAGGAGCACCTGGGGCTGCCGAACAAGGATGATGTAAAAACCGGCATCATCACCTACAAAATCGCCGCCCACGCGGCCGATCTGGCCAAGGGCCATCCGGGGGCCCAGATCCGCGATAACGCCTTGTCCAAGGCCCGTTTCGAGTTCCGCTGGGAAGACCAGTTCAACCTCGGCCTGGACCCGGACACCGCCCGCGCTTTCCACGATGAGACCCTGCCCAAGGAATCGGCGAAGGTGGCCCACTTCTGCTCCATGTGTGGGCCGAAGTTCTGTTCCATGAAGATCTCGCAGGAAGTAAGGGATTACGCGGCAGAGCAGGGCATCGACGAGGTATCGGCGATTGATGCCGGGATGCAGGCCAAATCGCGGGAGTTTGTGGAATCTGGCTCCAAGCTTTACGACAAGGTCTGACTTTGGCGCTCTAGATCGCCTTAGCCTGCTGGTTAGGCGTTGTGAGTCGGGGTGGGGGTGCCGTTCAGGAGACGCCTCAAGACGTCCCTGTGCGGCTTGGGCTCCGCCATCCCTGGCTCCGCACACTCCTGAACGGCACCCCCACCCCAACTCTCTTGGGCTTTGGCAGTAATCGCTCCCAAGAGGGCGTCAGGCAATGTTGGGGCGTGTCGCACAAGCGTCGGCTGCAGGCGTTGGGTATTGCTTTCCAAAACTGTGCGGAGCCAGGGATGGCGGAGCCCAAGCGCCCCATGGATGGGCCGAAGGAGCGTGTTTTGGAAAGCAATACCCAACGACTGCGATGCACCAACCTGAGCAGGCTGGGGCCAGAACCAAACCATTACGCCAGCCGTAAGACACTTGCACCCAAGCAACCCCAAAGGCTATCGTTCCAAGCCGAACACCAAACCGGAAACACGAATGCCGAAACCGTTCCAGTTCAACGCCAGCGACGTCACCGTCGAAAAACGCGAAACCGTTTTCCAGGGTTTCTTCCGCATGGACAAGCTCTGGCTGACTCACCCGCGCTTTGACGGCCGCGACATGCCCACCTTCACCCGCGAACTTTTCGTTCGGGGCGACGCCACCTGCGTGCTCCCCTACGACCCGGAACGGGACGAAGTCGTGCTGCTGGAACAGTTTCGCCTCGGCGCTCTGGGCCGTAACCAGTCGCCCTGGTTGCTGGAGCTCGTGGCCGGCATGAATGAAGACGGCGAAAGCCCGGAAGACGTGGCCCAGCGGGAAGGGCAGGAAGAGGCAGGGTTGAGCTTTAGCCGACTTGATAAAATCTGCGATTACCTGGTGTCTCCGGGTGGCACCACCGAAATGATTCACCTTTATTGCGGACATGTCAGTACGGCCGAGGCTGGCGGTGTTTTCGGTATGGAGCACGAACACGAAGACATTCTCAGCCACGTGGTCAGCGCTGAAGAGTGCTTCGCCATGATTGCCGATGGCCGCATCAACAACGCTGCCGCCATCATCGCTATCCAATGGCTGCAGCTGAACCGGGACAGGCTGCGCCGGGAGTGGCGGGCATGACCGAGTGGGTAAAACGGCCCAAGCCGTATGTGCCGGATCTGCGTCAGTTGGGTGCGCTGTGTGATGGCAACTACCAGCGCCTGCGCAAACTGCGCCAGTTGGAGGCTGATGGTAAGCCCGTTTGCGAGTTTGAGCTGCACCGGGAAAACCAGTATTTGGGCCGGGTGCGCATCGAAGTGCTGCAAACCGCAAAGTTCACCGAAACCCTGTTACTCGAGCAAGTGCATAACAGTGGCCGGTGGCTGAACAACCCGCAAATGACGGTGCGTGTATACCATGACGCGCTCATGGCTGAAGTGATCAGTTGCTACCGGCAGCGCCAGATTGCGCCGGTAAACGACTACCCGAACCGGTTCATGCATCACCCGGATGAGAAAGTTCAGGTTAATGGGTTTCTGGCCGATTGGCTGGATTACTGCCTGCGGTTTGGACACCTGCCTATGGAGCACGCCGCCTGGTCTGCGGGCGAAGGCTGCGACTGAATTCGTTGTCTCTGTCATGAACTGCGCCACAGTGCGCTGAAAGTCTGACTTGCTCCCGGCTTTGCCTGTGCCATAGTTGTCAAAAACTGCAAAATCTTTGTGGTGGCGGGCCAGAATGTGACCTACCTTCCATTTAAAACTGATAAAACGGAACGCAGCCGTCGTACACTTGTCTGAAATATCAAACGGTTGCACTCAAGACAACAGGCCCTGAATGACCATTGCGCATACTGCTCACCCCCTGAAGGTATTGCAGCTGACCGACCCGCACCTGATGGCGTCGGCAGATGGCGCGTTGCTTGGGGTCAATACCCGGGACAGCCTGGCGGCGGTGATTGATGAAGTCTTGCGCAACCATGGCCAGCCGGATCTGATCCTCGCGACCGGTGATCTTACTCAGGATGCGTCATCTGAGGCCTATCGGTATTTTGGCGAGCAGTTGAAAGCGTTTAACTGCCCCTCGCTCTGGATTGCCGGCAATCACGACGATTCCGACTTGTTGGCGTCCATCGCAGCGGAGTTTCAGGCGGAGCAAAAACAGCTCGTGCAGGGAGGCTGGCATTTTGTGATGTTGGACTCTTCCGTGCACGGCAAGGTTTTCGGTGAGCTTTCGCAGCCGGAGCTTGCTTTCCTGGACGAGTCACTGTCGCAGCAACCGGAGTTGCCCACCATGGTGTGCCTGCACCATCACCCGGTGGATATTGGCTCTGACTGGATGGAAAAAATCGGCCTGAAGAACCGCGATGCTTTCTGGCAGGTGATCGACAGGCACCCGCAAGTGAAAATCGTACTCTGGGGTCATATTCACCAGGATCTCCAACAGCAGCGTAATAGCGTGCAGCTGCTCGCCACGCCCTCCACTTGCATCCAGTTCGCCACTGGCTCCAGCAAATTTGCCGTAGAGCCGCTGGCGCCCGGATACCGTTGGTTTGAGCTTGAGGCTTCCGGGCAGTACTCCACGGAAGTATGCCGGGCGAATGGGTTCGAGTTTGATCTGGACGAGAAGAGTACCGGTTACTAGCCGATTATTATGTCCCTGTATATTCCCAATGGCCGGCGTGTTCGCCGGCCTGTGAATATACAGGGACAGTCCGTGTTCGAGCGTCAGGCCCGCAAAGCCTGGGCCGCTGCAACCATCGTCTCCAGCGCAGGCGTCACTTCCTCCCATTTACGGGTTTTCAAACCGCAGTCCGGGTTGATCCACAATCGTTCTGCCGGGATGCGTTCTGCCGCCAGGGTCATCAGATTGATGATGTGTTGCTTGTCCGGAATGTTGGGGGAGTGAATATCGTACACGCCCGGGCCAATGTCGTTCGGGTATTCAAAGTTCCGGAAAGCATCCAGCAACTCCATGTCCGACCGTGAGGTCTCGATGGTGATCACGTCGGCATCCATGTGGGCGATGGCCTCGATGATGTCGTTGAACTCCGAATAACACATGTGGGTGTGAATCTGGGTGCTGTCGTCCACGCCATTGGCGGCGATGCGGAAGCTGTTAATCGCCCAGTCCAGGTACGTTGTCCAGTCTGATTGGCGCAGGGGCAAGCCTTCCCGCAACGCGGCTTCGTCTATCTGGATGATGTTCACGCCGGCCTTTTCCAGGTCCTGTACCTCTTCACGAATGGCCAGGGCCAGTTGCAGGCAGGAGTCTTTCCTTGGCTGATCGTCCCGCACGAAGGACCAGTTCAGAATGGTCACCGGGCCGGTCAGCATGCCTTTTACCGGCTTGTCGGTGAGGGATTGGGCAAAACGAATCCAGTCCACCGTCATCGCCGCTGGCCGGCGGATATCCCCAAACAGGATGGGCGGTTTTACACAGCGGGAGCCGTAGGATTGCACCCAGCCGAAGCGGGTAAAGGCATAGCCTTCCAGCTGCTCACCGAAGTATTCCACCATGTCGTTGCGCTCTGGCTCACCATGAACCAGCACATCCAGTCCCAGCTTTTCCTGCTCTTCGATGCATCGGGCGATTTCTGCCTGCATCTGCTCGGTATAGGCTTGCCCGGTCAGTTCGCCTTTACGGAATTGCAACCTTGCCTGGCGGATCTCCGGCGTTTGCGGGAAAGAACCGATGGTGGTGGTCGGGAACGCCGGGAGGTTCAGGATCTGACGCTGCCTGGCAATTCGCTGGGGATAGGGGCTTTGGCGGTTGCCCAGTTCCTGCGTCACTGCGGCAATGGCACGGCGAACCTCCGGGTTGATAACACGGTCGGATTTCCGGCGGCTGTCAATGGCCCGCTGGTTTGCGGCCAGCTCTGCGCGAACACTGGCGTGGCCTTCGTTCAGGGACTTCGCCAGCGTGCTCAGCTCATCAAGTTTCTGCACAGCAAAGGCCAGCCAGCTGCGGATTTCAGTATCCAGCTCCTGCTCACGATCCAGGTCTACCGGCACATGGAGCAGCGAGCAGGACGGCGCCAGCCACAGGCGGTCGGCCAATTTCTCACTCAGCGGCTCCAGCCATTCCAGGATGCTGTTCAGGTCGGATTTCCAGATGTTACGGCCGTTGATGACACCAAGGGAAAGCACCTTGTGGCTGGGCAGCCAATCTGCCACGCGGCTGACTTCAGCAGGGGCGCTCACAGCATCGATGTGCAGCCCGGCCACCGGCAATTCGCAAGCCAGTTGCAGGTTATCCCGGAGCTCTCCAAAATAGGTAGCCAGCAGCAGCTTCGGGCGATTGGCCTTTAACTGGTGATAGGCCAGGTTGAACGCATAGCGCCAGTTGGCGTCCAAATCGGTCACCAGGGCCGGTTCATCAATCTGCACCCATTCGGCGCCGGCATCGGCCAGGGCTTCCAGTAGCTGCGAGTAGACTGGCAGCAGGCGCTCCAGCAAATCCAGGCGATGACTGCCATCCGAGGTTTTGCCTAACCACAGGTAAGTAACGGGCCCGATGATCACGGGCTTGGCATTAACGCCCTGTTTTCGTGCTTCAGCCAATTGGGCCAGAAGGCGTTCGGGATTCAGCTCGAACCGGGTTTTGGCATGCAGCTCCGGCACGATGTAGTGGTAGTTGGTATCGAACCACTTGGTCATTTCGCCAGCGGCGGTGGCGCAGCAGGGGCTATCGTTGGCGCCGCGGCCCCGGGCGGCACGGAAGTAGGCGTCCAGTTCCGAGCCTTCTTTGTCTTTGGCCCGTGCTGGCAGGTTGCCGAGGGTGACGGACATATCCAATACCTGGTCGTACAGCGAGAACTCACCTACCGGTACATAATCCAGCCCGGCTTGCTGCTGCCAGTGGCGCCGGCGCAGGTCGGCGGCCGTGATGGCTAATTCTTGCTCGGTCTGCCGGCCAGCCCAGTAGGCTTCCAGTGCGAATTTCAGCTCCCTCTGGCCGCCAATGCGGGGGAAGCCCAGGTTGTGAGTGATTGCCATGATTGAATCCTTGAATTCCGTGGTTTGTTAAAGGCCTTCAAGGTTAGGTGGGTGATGGCATGAATAAAAATGGTATTATTTCACCTATTCATGAGAATAATTCACGGGTTGGCCATGATTGAACGACATCACCTTGAGATATTGCGAGCGGTGGAGCGCCAAGGCTCGTTGACGGCGGCAGCGGAACAGTTGCACCTGACTCAATCCGCGCTGTCCCATGCGGTTCGCAAGTTGGAGCAGCAACTGGGCACGCCGGTCTGGCTGAGGGAGGGCCGGCAACTGAGGTTTACCCAGGCGGGTAGTCAGCTATTGGGACTAGCAAACCGCCTGTTGCCCCAGTTTGAACACGCGGAAATGCAGGTTCGACAGATTGCCAGGGGCCAACGCGGGAGCTTGCGTGTGGGAATGGAGTGCCATCCTTGCTACCAATGGCTTCTGAAGGTAGTGGGTCCTTACTTGCAGCATTGGCCGGATGTGGATGTGGATGTAAAGCAGGAGTTCCAGTTTGGTGGTATGGGGGCGCTTTTCGGCCATGACATCGATCTTCTGGTAACGCCAGATCCGCTGCACAAGCCGGGAGTATGTTTTGAGCCGGTGTTCGACTACGAGCAGGTGTTGGTGGTGCCTGAGGGTCACTCGCTGGCGGGCAAGGCGTGGGTAGAGCCCCACCAATTGGAGAAAGAAACCCTGATTACCTACCCGGTGGCGGTGGAGCGGCTGGATATTTTTACCCGGTTTTTCCTGCCGGCCCACTGTGCGCCCGCCCGGCACAAGACTATCGAAACCACTGATATCATGTTGCAGATGGTGGCTGCGGGCCGGGGAGTGAGTGCGTTGCCACGCTGGCTGGTGGACGAATACGCCAGAAACCTGCCAATCACTGCGCTGAAACTGGGTAAAGAAGGTATGCCCAAGCAGATTTTTCTGGGCTTCCGGGAGCGGGATGAGTCGGTGGATTATCTTACGGAGTTTGTGAAGTTGGCGCGTGAGGTTCGCTGGGGCTAGGATCTTCGGTTAAACTGCGCGAAAAATTTCAACAGGACACACAAAATCATGAGCGATATTCCTGCAGATCTGAAATACATCGAAACTCATCAGTGGGTTCGGGTGGATGCCGATGGCACAGCCACCGTGGGGATTACCGATTTTGCCCAGGAGCAGTTGGGCGATGTGGTTTACATTGGTGTTCCGGAGGTTGGCGCTACGGTGAATGGTGGCGAGGAGGCTGGTGTGGCTGAATCGGTTAAGTCGGCGTCTGATGTGTTTAGTCCGGTGACTGGTGAGGTTATCGAGATTAATGAGAAGCTTGAGGACGAGCCGGAGATTGTGAACGAAGATCCGTACGGCGATGGCTGGATGTTCAAGGTGAAGTTGGCTGATAAAGGCGAGCTTGATGGCCTGATGGATGCGGCAGCCTATGGTGAGCATGTGGCAGCAGAAGAGTAAGATCCGCTCCTGGTGCAAGCGTGTTTCCGGGGACAGGCCTCCCGAAACACGCTCCTTCGGCACATCCATGTGGCGCTTGGGCTCCGCCATCCATGGCTCCGCACAGTTTCGTGAGGCCTGTCCCCGGAAGCACGCCCAAGCAATGGCGCGGTCCTCTATTTAACCGAACTCTCAGGTAACTATTCGATGGATTTTCCCGTTCTCTACCTGCGCAAGGGCGCAGAACGCCGTCTTCGTGCCGGCCATTTGTGGGTGTACAGCAACGAAGTAGACACCCAGCGTAGCCCGCTGCCAGGGTTTGAGCCCGGCGCGCAGGTTCAGGTGCGTGCATCGAACGACAAGCCGATGGGTGTGGCGTTTGTGAACCCTCACGCATTGATTTGCGGCCGGCTGATCAGTCGGGATGCGGACCATGGCATGACGCCTAAGCGGCTGACGGATCGGATGGAGGCGGCGCTCAGTCTTCGGGAGCGTTTGTTTGATAAGCCTTTTTACCGTTGGGTGTTTGGTGACAGTGATGGGCTGTCTGGCTTGGTGGTGGATCGGTTTGATGATGTCGTGGTGGTGCAGATTTCCACCGCGGGCATGGAGCAGATGAAGGATGCCATTGTGCGTGCCGTTCAGCGGTTGGCTCATGCCCGGATTATCGTGCTGAAGAACGATGGCAAGATGCGCAAGGTTGAGGGGCTGGACACCTATGTGGAATTTGCCCATGGGCCGGAAGCGGACACGGTGCTGGTGGAGGAGAACGGTGCTCGCTTTGAGGTGCCGCTGGCCGGTGGTCAGAAGACCGGCTGGTTCTATGATCACCGTATGAATCGGCAACGCCTGCAGGCCTATGCGCCCGGGAAGAAAGTGCTGGATGTGTTCAGTTACGTCGGCGGTTGGGGGATTCAGGCCGCTTGTGCCGGGGCATCCCAGGTGACCTGTGTGGACGCGTCCTCATCGGCGGTGGATGCGGTACATCACAATGCAAAGCTGAACGGGCTGGAGAATGTGGACACCATTGAGGGCGATGCCTTTGATGCCCTGAAAGCCTTGGCGGATGAGAAAGAGAAGTTCGACATTGTGGTACTGGACCCGCCCGCACTGATTCCGCGCCGCCGTGACCAGAAGGCCGGGGAGCAGGCCTATGCCCGGCTGAACCAATTGGGGCTCAGGCTGCTGGAGCGTGATGGATTGCTGGTGTCAGCATCTTGCTCCATGCATCTGTCCCAGGAAAAGCTGATCGACATTATTCGTGGCAGTGGCCGCAAGATTGATCGGTTTGTGCAGCTGCTGGAGCAAGGTCACCAGGCGCCGGACCATCCCATCGTGCCGGGGATTCCGGAGACGGACTACATTAAGTCCTGCTTTGTGCGTTCACTGACCGGGTTTTTCTAGGTTTTAAGGGTCTGTCCCAAGGGTCTGTCCCCGAACGGGGACTGACCCATTTTGGAATCCAGTATCGTTGTTAGCTTTGGGCCCAGGGGTCTGTCCCCGCATGGGGACTGACCCATTTTGGACTCCAGCACCATGGTTCGATCTGGTTGCAACAGACGGGCAAAAGTGGGTCAGTCCCCATGCGGGGACTGACCCCTGGAGCAGCCCCCTGTCAGACCCGTAACGACATAACCTTCCAGCCATTCTCCACAGCCGTCTTCTCCAGCGTCGGATCCGGATCAACCGCCACCGGGTTCTCCACCCTCCGCAACAGCGGCAGGTCGTTATGTGAGTCGCTGTAGAACCAGGCGCCCTCAAGGCTCTCACCGTGAGCTGCCAGCCAGTCGTTCAGCCGTTCCACTTTGCCTTCCTGAAAACTTGGTGTGCCAGCCACTTCACCGGTGAATTTGCCGTTGACCAGCTCGGGTTCGGTGGCGATCAGGTGCTCAATGCCCATTAGTTCAGCAATTGGCTCGGTAATGAATCGGTTGGTGGCGGTGATAATCATCAGGGTATGGCCCTGTTCGCGGTGGTCGGCCAGTAGCTTCGCCGCCTTATCCTGCATCATGGGCTGTACTTTCTTGGCCATGAAGGCTTCGCGCCAGCGTTCCAGTTCGTCCATGTTGTGCCGGGTCAGTGGTGCCAGGACAAAGCGCTGATAGTGGAATACGTCGAGCTCTCCGTTCAGATACTCTTCGTAAAAGCGGTCATTGGCGCGCTTGTACTCTTCGGCATCCACCATGCCCTCTTCCACCAGAAACTCACCCCAGGCATGGTCGCTGTCACCGTTCAGCAAGGTGTTGTCCAGATCAAATATTGCGAGCGTCAAGCCGTTTCCTCCCATTGTGACAGGCTCTGAAGCAGGAGCCACAGTCTACCATGACCTGCCGCTAACGGCTCCGTTTGCCGAAGCCTTGGGATTCTGTAAGAATGAGAGCAACTTGGACAATTTTCGCCGGTTAAAACTTAACCGGTGCCGACTTTAATGAGGACTGTGCCGTGATCGACTCAGACGGTTTCAGACCCAACGTCGGAATCATTCTGGCCAACCACAGGGGAGAGGTTCTCTGGGCAAGGCGAATAGGGCAGGACTCCTGGCAGTTTCCACAAGGTGGTATCAAGCACGACGAATCACCGGAGGATGCGCTTTATCGGGAGCTTGGAGAGGAAATCGGCCTGAGTGCCAGCGATGTGGAAATCATCAGCTGCACCCGGGGCTGGCTGCGTTACCGGCTTCCGAGGAGGATGGTACGCCATAACTCGCACCCCGTTTGTGTGGGGCAAAAACAGAAATGGTTCCTGCTGAGGATGATGTCGCCAGACGCGCATGTGCGCGTGGATGGTACCGATTCACCGGAATTCGACGGGTGGCAGTGGGTAAGCTACTGGTATCCGTTAGGACAAGTAGTTTCATTCAAGAGAGAAGTGTATAGGCGCGCGCTGAGAGAACTGGCTCCCAGGCTGTTCCACAACATGGAACAGTGGCAACGGAGTGAGCAGAACCGGCGTTTGAAGGAACACCAGAAATGACGGACTGACTCCATGCTGAGCATCCTGCGAAGTCTAGTACAAGAGGTAAACAGCGCCCGCGATTTGCAGGAGGCGCTGGATATCATTGTCTCGCGGGTGCAAAAGGCCATGAATACCGAGGTCTGCTCCGTCTATCTTTTAGATCCGGCATCCAACCGTTACATCCTGATGGCTACCGAGGGTCTTTACAAAGACTCTGTTGGAAAGGTCAGTCTTGCTTATTCTGAGGGCCTGGTGGGCCTGGTAGGCTCCCGTGAGGAGCCTATCAATCTTGAAGACGCCCCTGCCCATCCCCGCTATCGTTACTTCCCGGAGACGGGTGAGGAACGCTTCCGTTCATTCCTGGGCGTGCCCATCATTCACCATCGCCGGGTACTGGGCGTGCTGGTGGTTCAGCAACGGGAGAGCTCCCGTTGTTTTGATGAGGGCGAAGAGGCGTTCCTGGTCACGGTCTCTGCCCAGTTGGCGGGTGTCATTGCCCACAGCGAGGCCACCGGGGCCATAAGCGGCTTGTCGTTGACCGGGGAAGAAACCCAGGATGTCAGTTTCAATGGTGTGCCGGGCTCCCCTGGTGTCGCGATTGGTACTGGTGTGGTGGTGTATCCGTCCGCCGATCTGGATGTGGTGCCGGAGAAACCGACCGAGAACATCGAGCAGGAACTGGAGCTGTTCCAGTCTGCCGTGCAGGCCGTTAGGGAAGACATCGAGCGGGTAGCGAACCGCCTGGCCTCGCAACTGCGCCCCGAAGAACAGGCCCTGTTTGACGTTTACCTGCGGATGCTGGATGACGGTGCCCTGCCAGGCGAAGTTGCGATCAAAATTCGCGAAGGCATCTGGGCTCAGGGTGCTTTGAAACAGGTGGTGCAGCAGTACATCCGTCATTTCGAGATGATGGATGATCTTTACCTGCAAGAGCGGGTGGTGGATATCCGGGATCTCGGCCGGCGGCTGCTGTCCCATATGCAGGAAGGCGAGCAAAAGCTTCAGGAATACCCGGAGCACACGGTACTGGTCAGTGAAGAACTGACGCCAGCCATGCTGGGCGAAGTGCCGAAAGGGCAACTGGTTGGCCTTGTGTCCGTCAAAGGGTCCAGTAACTCCCATGTGGCCATACTGGCCCGCGCCATGGGTGTGCCCACGGTGATGGGGCTGGTGGATATTCCGGTCAACCAGCTGGATGGCCGAGAACTGGTGGTGGACGGCTTTGAAGGGCAGATTTTTGCCTCGCCGTCATCGGATCTTCGCGCTTTCTACCAGGCCATCTGTGAGGAAGAAGACGAGCTGATCCGTGGGCTTGAGGTGCTGCGGGACAAGCCCTGCGAAACCACCGATGGCCATCGGGTATCACTGCTGGTAAATACCGGCCTGATGACCGATGTGGTGCGCTCGCTGTCTCACGGGGCCGAAGGCATTGGCCTGTATCGCACCGAAGTGCCGTTCATGATCAAGGACCGCTTTCCGTCTGAGCAGGAGCAGCGGGAGTATTACCGGGAACAACTGGAAGCCTTTGCGCCTAATCCGGTGACCATGCGTACTCTGGACATCGGTGGTGACAAAGCCCTGACCTATTTCCCGATTGAGGAGGAAAACCCCTTTCTTGGTTGGCGGGGCATCCGGGTTACCCTGGATCACCCCGAGATCTTTCTTGTTCAGGTGCGGGCCATGCTGAAGGCCAGCGAAGGCTTGAACAACCTGCAGATCATGCTGCCGATGATCAGCAACATTTCCGAGGTGGAGGAATCCCTGCACCTGATTTACCGGGTTTATCACGAAGTGCGCGAAGAAGGCTACGACATCCACATGCCCAAAGTGGGTGTGATGGTGGAAGTGCCGGCTGCCGTTTACCAGATTCGTGAACTGGCTGAGCGCGTGGACTTTCTATCGGTGGGTTCCAACGACCTGACCCAATACCTGTTGGCGGTAGATCGCAACAACCCGCGTGTTGCCCAGCTTTACCATTCCTATCATCCGGCCGTTTTACAGGCATTGGTGCGCATTGCCCAGGATGCCCACTCCGTGGGTAAGCCGGTGGGCATCTGTGGCGAGCTGGCCGGCGACCCGGGTGGCGCGTTGCTGTTAATGGCGATGGGCTATGATTCCCTGTCGATGAACGCGGCCAGTCTGCCGAAGGTGAAATCCGTTATCCGCAGCATTGATCGGGAGTGGGCTATCCAGTTGCTGGAAGATGTTCTGCTGCTGGATTCCCCCCACGTCATCAAGAGCTGTGTCGACCTGGCCCTGCGTAATGCCGGGTTTGGCCGGTATTTGCGACCGGTGAAATCCTCCAGCGCTGCGATGGCAGAGCAGGCGGTTTCCTGACCGACTGTGACAGTAATAGGGTGCTTACTCTAAAATCCGTTGATAGGTTAGTAACGTAATTCTTACTGCAGTACCTACGAAGGACAGGCTATGACCAAAGCGACCGAGCTCAAGCCAGCACCGCGCATTGGCCTCGCCCTTGGGGGCGGTGGGCCACTGGGTGGCATTTATGAGATCGGAGCGCTAAGGGCGCTGGACGAAGCCTTGGATGGCCTGGATTTCAATAACATCGATGTTTATGTCGGGGTTAACTCCGGCTCCTTTGTGGCGGCTAACCTGGCCAATCAGATGACCACGGCCCAGTTGTGTCGTATCTTCGTGCGCAATGAAGCCGAGGTTCACCCGTTCCACCCGGAAGTATTCTATCGCCCTGCATTCCGGGAGATTGGTAGTCGCTTGCTGGCGGTTCCCGGTTTGTTGTCTTCGGCTGTCAGCCGTTTTATCAATAACCCCTACGACCAGAGCCTTCTGGAAGCCTTGACCATTCTGGCCCAAGCCGCGCCTGCCGGGTTGTTTGATAACGAGGGGCTGCACGAATACCTGCGGCGGGCGTTTACCATGCTTGGCCGCACCAACGATTTCCGTCAGCTAAAGCGTAGCCTGTACGTGGTGGCTGCGGATGTGGAGAGCACGGAAGCGGTGTGCTTTGGTGCCCCGGGGTATGACCACGTACCCATTTCCAAGGCGGTCCAGGCCAGCACGGCTTCGCCGGGGCTGTATGTGCCGGTCGACATCGATGGGCGTTACTATGTGGACGGCACCTTGCGCAAGGGGCTGCACGCCTCGGTCGCCTTCGAAGACGGCGCCGATCTGGTGCTGGCGGTGAACCCTCAGGTGCCTATTGACGCCAGTGCAGCGGTGCGTGCAGGCACCATGAAGCCCGGCGACCTCACGCGCTCCGGCATGCCCAACCTGTTGTCCCAGACGTTCCGCACCATGGTCTACTCACGGATGCAGTCCGGTATTGCCCAGTATGGCCGTGACTACCCGGACAAAGACATCCTGCTGTTCGAGCCCACCCGGGACGACGCCAAGCTGTTCTTCTCCAACGTGTTCAGCTTCCAGAGCCGGCGGATGGTGTGCGAACACGCCTATCAAATGACGCGTAGAGATCTGCTGAACCGGGCCGATGAACTGGAGCCAAAACTGCTCAAGTACGGCATCAAACTGCGTCGGGATCGCCTGGAAGACGAACAACGCACCATCAGCACCAGCCTGTATGGCGAAATGCTGCCCTTGTATGTGGCCAAGGGGCGCAAGAAGCAGGCGGAGAAGGGCAAGTTAGCCGCAAGTATCGGCAACGTCACTCATTTGTTCTCGAAAGCCCAGTAAAAAAAGCGCCAGGGTACAAAAAAGGCCGGATGCGTTAAACACATCCGGCCTTTTCAGTGTTGGGCGAAGCCGGTTACAGAATATACCGGCTCAGGTCCTCGTCTTCAGACAACTCGCCCAGCTTCTCATCGACGTACTCCGCAGTAATCTCGAAGCCATCCGTTACCTTGTCACCGGCATCGAACGACAGGCTTTCAAGCAAGCGTTCCAGCACCGTATGCAGGCGACGGGCACCGATGTTCTCGGTGGTTTCGTTCACCTTGAAAGCCACCTCTGCGATCCGCGCAATGGCATCTTCGCTGAAGTTGAGCTTCACGCCTTCGGTGCCCATCAGGGCTTCGTATTGCTGCACCAGGGAGGCGTCTGGTTCAGTCAGGATGCGTTTGAAGTCCTCCGGTGTCAGCGCCTGGAGTTCTACCCGGATCGGCAAACGCCCCTGCAGTTCCGGGATCAGGTCTGACGGCTTGGACAGGTGGAAGGCGCCGGAGGCGATAAACAGAATGTGATCGGTGCGCACCGCGCCATACTTGGTGCTGACGGTGCTGCCTTCAATCAACGGCAGCAAATCCCGCTGCACGCCCTCGCGGGAGACATCCGATGAGGTGTTCTCCGAGCGCTTGGCGACTTTGTCGATCTCATCAATGAACACAATGCCATTCTGCTCAACCGCATCAATGGCCTTGTGCTTGATCTCTTCCTCGTTCACCAGTTTGGCGGCTTCCTCGTCCTTGACCTGCTTCATGGCGTCCGCCACTTTCATCTTGCGGGTCTTACGCTTGTCAGATGACAGGTTGGAGAACATGCTCTGAAGCTGGTTGGTCATCTCCTCCATGCCAGGAGGAGCCATGATTTCAACACCGGCGCCGCCACTGCGAACGTCAATCTCGATTTCCTTGTCATCCAGCTCGCCTTCCCGCAGCTTTTTGCGGAACATCTGGCGAGTGGCGGAATCGTTACTGGCGCGCTGGCTGTCTTCGTTGAAATCCCGGGCTGGTGGCAGCAAGGCATCCAGAATACGGTCCTCGGCGGCATCCAGGGCACGGTTCTCGTGGCGTTTCATCTCCTTCTCGCGGAGCAGTTTCACCGCCATATCGGCCAGGTCCCGGATAATGGATTCCACATCCCGGCCCACATAGCCCACCTCGGTGAACTTGGTGGCTTCCACTTTCAGGAACGGCGCATCCGCCAACTTGGCCAGGCGCCGGGCGATCTCGGTTTTACCCACGCCGGTGGGGCCAATCATCAAAATGTTCTTGGGAGTGATTTCGTCACGCAGGCTGCTGTCCAGCTGCATGCGGCGCCAGCGGTTACGCAGGGCAATGGCTACGGCACGCTTGGCTTCATCCTGACCCACGATGTGTTTATTGAGCTCGTGGACAATCTCACGGGGAGTCATTGCAGACATGGTCGCTCCGGTCAGTCTTTGAAGGACAGCACTTCCAGAGTGCGGTTCTGATTGGTGTAAATGCATATATCACCGGCGATCTCGAGCGCCTTTTCGGCGATTTCGTGTGCACTCAGGTCGGTATTTTCAAGCAGCGCACGAGCCGAGGCCTGGGCAAACGGGCCACCGGAGCCAATGGCAATCAGCCCTTGTTCAGGCTCGATGACATCCCCGTTACCGGTAATGATCAGCGAGGCGGTTTTGTCGGCCACGGCCAGCAGGGCCTCCAGCTTTCGCAGAGCGCGATCGGTACGCCAGTCTTTGGCAAGCTCTACCGCAGCCCGGGTAAGATTACCCTGGTGCTTCTCCAACTGGGCTTCAAAACGTTCAAACAAAGTGAACGCATCGGCGGTACCGCCGGCAAAACCGGCAATCACCTGGCCGTTATAGAGCCTGCGAACCTTACGGGCATTGCCTTTCATGACGGTGTTGCCCAGAGAAACCTGGCCATCGCCGCCCATGGCGACTTCATCGTCCCGGCGGACGGAAACTATGGTAGTCATTTTGGCTCCAGTTGCCTGATGTAAAAGTGTCTTGGAGCTTTATGGAGGCTTCTGGCGGGAATTCAAGAGGGCCGGCTTGAGGTGGAGGCCAGCTTTCCTGAGCCCCGACAACTCCAACAGTCTAGCCTTCTTTCGGGATCTTCCGAACCAGCGGCTGAATATTAATAGAAACCAGCTTATCCACCGCCGCATTCATCTGGCTGCGAGACTCAAATGGCCCCACATTCACCCGATACCACACACTGCCACTTTCCAGATCAATGCGCTGAACCTGCGCTCGCAAACCCTGGAACGCGATCTGAGCCCGCTGCCGTTCGGCATCCGCCTGGCTGCGGAAAGAGCCGGACTGGACAATATAATTGAAGTCCTGCTGAGCAGGGTTGGGGGAGTACTCCTGAACCTTAGGGGGCACCACTTCTGATTCCGGCAACATATCGTAGAACCGGAAATTCTGCTCCCGTGGCCGGCTTGGCTCCTGCTTGGCGGTGCTGGGCGCGGGTGTTTTGGGCTGGGCAGACTGCTGTGCGGGTTGGCTCGGCCTGGCGGATTCCTGGCCCGTTGGTAGTGTGTTGAGGTACACGATAAAACCGACAAAACCACCTACCGCAGCCAGAGACAGAATCCATTTGAACGACAGCGCCCCGTGCTGGGAGTGCGATGGCGCACTCCGCTTAGCGGGGGAAGCTTTACGGGGCTTCGGCGCTGGCTTTCTGGACGAAGCCGCTCCTTTTCCCGCAGGCCGGTCTTTCTTGGCGTAGTCTCTGGCCATGGTCTTCTTACATCTCCTCTGGCGCACTAACGCCCAGCAAATCCAGGCCGTTGGCAATCACCTGGCGCACGGCCAGATAAAGGCTGACACGGGCATCCCGCAGGGCGGTATCTTCAATCAACACCTTGTGGGCGTTGTAATAGGTATGGAACTGGCCGGCCAGCTCACGCAGGTAATGGGTGAGGTGGTGCGGCTCCCGCTGGGTGGCGGAGTTGGCAATCAGCTCCGGATACTTGGCCAGCTGATTGGCCAGTTCCTTCTCTTCGTCCAGGGTTAACAGGCTGAGATCGCCAACACATTCGGTCATGCCCCGTTGTACGCCCTCTGCTGCGAGCTTACGCAGCACGCTGCAAATACGGGCATGGGCATACTGGATGTAATACACCGGGTTTTCATTGGTCTGGGAGCGGGCCAGGTCGATATCGAAGGTCAACTGGGAGTCGACACGGCGCGCGGCCAGGAAGAAACGGGTGGCATCGCGGCCGACTTCGTCGATCAGGTCCCGTACGGTGACGTAGCTGCCGGCCCGCTTGGAGATTTTCACTTCCTGGCCGGAGCGGGTCACCATCACCATCTGGTGCAGAACGTAGTCCGGCCAGCCCTGTGGGATGTCGGCTTTCAGTGCCTGCAGGCCGGCGCGCACGCGGGTCACGGTGGAGTGGTGGTCTGCACCCTGTTCGTTGATCACGGTGGTAAAGCCACGCTGCCACTTGTCCAGGTGATAGGCCACATCCGGCAGGAAGTAGGTGTAGCCGCCATCCTTTTTACGCATAACCCGGTCTTTGTCATCGCCAAACTCGGTGGTTTTCAGCCACATGGCGCCGTCTTGCTCGTAGGTGTAGCCGTTGGCCTTCAGGCGCTCAACGGTGGCCTCCACCTTGCCGTCCTCGTACAGGGAAGATTCCAGGAAATACACATCAAACTGAACGCCAAAGGCTTTCAGGTCCAGGTCCTGCTCCCGGCGCAGGTAGGCCACGGCAAAGTCGCGGATGGCGTCCTGGTCGTCCGGGTCGGCCTTGGCGGTCACTTCCCGGTCATCGGCAATCACCGTTTCGCCGGCCATATAGGCGTTGGCCACGTCGACAATATAGTCGCCCCGGTAGCCGTCTTCCGGCCAGCTTTCATGCTCCGGGGTCAGGCCTTTCACGCGGGACTGAACCGACCGCGCCAGATTGTTGATCTGGGCGCCGGCGTCGTTGTAATAAAACTCACGGGTAACGTCGTAACCGTTGGCTTCCAGCAGGCGACACAGGCAGTCGCCAATAGCGGCACCGCGGCCATGGCCCACGTGCAGGGGGCCGGTGGGGTTGGCCGACACAAACTCCACCTGAACCTTCTCACCTTTGCCCGAGTTGTTACGGCCAAACTGTTCCGCTTCGCCCAGGATGGTATTCACTATTCCGAACGCGCTGGCGGTGCTCATGAAAAAGTTGATAAAGCCCGGCCCGGCAATCTCCACCTTCTCCACCGCTGAACTCTCCGGCAACGCCGCCACCAGGGCCTCGGCCAGCTTTCGCGGCGGGCAGCCAGCCGCCTTGGCGGCCATCAGGGCAATGTTGCAAGCGTAATCGCCATGGGATTTGTCCTTGGTGTTGCCAACCTGGGGGGTAAAGGTCTGGTCAGCCGGCAGAGTGCCTTCAGACTGCAGGGCAGCCAGTGCGGACTGGAGAAGCTCGGATACGGTCTCTTTCATGCGTCAGATGACTCGGTTTTCAGGAGAATGGGTACAGGGCAGGGCGCCCATGAAATCAGAAGAGGCGTATTATCGCGGAAAGTTGGGGTGTAAGCAAAAAGCTGGCCTGTGTGAACTGATCAGCCGGTTTCCTGCGGATCTACATCAACCACCCATCGGGTACTGGAGGACAGTCTGGCTTGGTCCAGATATTGGCATAGCTGTGTCAGCACGCGATTGAGGTGGCCACGGCTATCGCTGCACAGAATCAGTTGGGCCCGGTGGCGGTCGGCTTTGCGGGCGATAACGGCAGGTAACGGGCCCCAGATTTCGATGCCGGGGCTTTGCGCCATGGGTTTCAGGGTGTCCAGAAGTTGCAGGCTGTTCTGCATGGTTTCGGCTTCGGCCCGTACGATCGCCATAGCACGGTAGGGTGGCAGTGCGCCGGTTTCTCGCTCGGCCAGGAGCTGGTCGGCGATCGCAGCGTAGTTACCCTGGCACAAGTTGGTGAGAAGCGGGTGGTCGCTGTGGCAGGTCTGGATCAGCACTTTTCCCGGTTTATCGCCCCGACCGGCGCGGCCACTGACTTGTAGCAGAGTCTGGATCATCTGTTCCGGTGCCCGGAAATCAACACTGAACAGGCCGCCGTCGGCGTTTACCACGCACACCAGGGTGACGTTGGGGAAGTCGTGGCCCTTGGCCAGCATCTGGGTGCCGACAAGAATGCAGGGCTCGCCGGTATTCACCCTTTTCAGGATGGCTTGGATACTGCCTTTGCGCTGGGTGCTGTCCCTGTCTACCCGCACGATGGGCGTGTCCGGAAATTGCTCGGCAAGGGTGTCTTCGGTGCGCTCGGTGCCCTGGCCAACGGGTTTGTAGTTTTCGCTCTGGCATTTTGGGCAGGTGTGGCTGGCAGCCATCTGGAAGTCACAGTGGTGGCAGCGCATGGCGTGGTCGCGGCGGTGGTAGGTCAGGCGGGTGTCGCAGCGTGGGCATTCTTCAAGGTGGCCGCAATCAAAGCACATCATCACAGGGGCAAACCCCCGTCTGTTGACGAAGACCAGCGCCTGCTCGCCCCTCGCAAGCGTTTCTTTGATCGAATTCAGGGTCGGGCGGGACAATCCCGCTTCAAGTGGCCGGCTTCGGATGTCCAGTAATTCAAGCTGGGGCGGCTTCGCGTTGCCGGCCCGTTCTTCCAGTCGAATCAGTTGGTATTTGCCCTGTTGCGCGTTATGCCAGGATTCCAGGGACGGTGTGGCCGAGCCGAGAATCACCGGGCACCGGTTCAGGTGAGCGCGGTAGACGGCAACATCCCGCCCGGAATACCGGAAACCTTCGCCCTGTTTGTAGGAGCTGTCGTGCTCCTCATCGACGATGATGGTGCGAAGGTGGCTAAAAGGAAGCAGTACTGCCGAGCGGGTGCCGATCAGGATCACCGGTTCGCCATTGCGGATTTTCAGCCAGGTGCTCAGGCGCTCACCGTCATTCAGGGCAGAGTGCCATACCTGAATGCGGTTGCCGAAGTAGCGGCGAAAGCGGGCGAGTGTTTGTGGTGTCAGGTTGATCTCGGGTACCAGTACCAGTGCCTGCTCGTTCGCGTTGAGGTGCTTTTTTAAATAATGAAGGTAAAGTTCGGTTTTACCGCTACCGGTTATTCCATAGAGCAGGGTGGCAGAGAATTCGTGTGTGTGCTCCGGCATCTGAGCTGACGCTGCCTGTTGGGCGGCGGACAGGGTCGGGGCCGGCAGGTCTTTGGTGGCCGGCGCAGTTATGGCTTTGGCGCCCTCGGTGATCAGATCTTTCTGTTGCAGATTGCGAATCTGGGCCCGGCTGAAGCCGGATTTCACCAGCGCGCTGGAGCTAATGCCGGGTGATTCCTTGATGGCATTGAACAGGGCGACTTGCCGATGTGCGTTGGCTGGTAAGACGGCCTCTGTTGCTGCCGGGTGCCAGCTTTCATCGGCTTTCTCCTGAGCGGGCCGACCCCGTCGCAAGGCTGGGGGGAGGGCGGTAAACAGGCATTCTCCCAGCGGATGCTGGTAATAATCGCTGGCCCAGGTGAGCAGGTTAAAGGTGTTGTCTGGCAGGGCTGGCCAGGCTTCCAGTGTGCCTTTGATAGCCTTCAGGTTGACGCCGGGCGGGGGCTCAACGCCAATCTCTACTACCAGGCCAGTCAAAGTCTGGCGCCCGAAAGGCACGGTAACCCGCTGGCCAGGTGCGAGCTCAAGGCTGTCGGGAATCAGGTAGTCAAACAGGCGCCTCAGGGGGCGGTTCAGGGCGATGCGGGCGATAGCTGGCCGTGTCACGGTATCTGCGTATCCTGATGGCGGGCCTTCTGGCGCCGGGCGTTGTGTTCTGGAGTCTTGTGAGGAGTCAAGATACTTGCCTGTGGCCGGGTTTGTCAGTAAGATTCGCGGTCTGTTTATGGCCGGGCATGATTGTGCACGGTCTTTCCAATTGATTCAAACATGCGGTGCCTGGCATGTAGGCCGTTTTCGGCGGGTGATCAGGTAGCGGCATGACCGACAGAGGTTCGCCATGAAAGAAGGTATTCACCCGAAGTACGAAGACATTACCGCCACCTGTTCATGCGGTAACGTGATCAAGACTCGCTCCACTGTAGGCCACGACCTGCAGCTGGACGTATGCTCCCAGTGCCACCCGTTCTACACTGGCAAGCAGAAGGTTATGGACACCGGCGGTCGTATTGATCGGTTCCAGAAGCGTTTCGGCAGCCGTATCGGCGGCAAGAAAGCCTGATCTGCACCGAAATGTTGCAAAAAAGCGCCTCAGGGCGCTTTTTTTTTGTCTGGACGTCGGTTTTTTCGATGTCTTATACGCAAAATGCACTATTGACTGGTCATAAAATATTCGGTTTTGGCTTGTCGTTTCGGGGCGGTCGCGCCATAATGTCGCGCTCCGTTGGGCGAGCCCCGGCGGTTAATACCTTTAAACGTGACAAACGGAACAGTGGCAATGTCTCAAGATCTGAAAGAAGCAGCCCTTGAATATCACGCCAAACCGCGGCCGGGTAAGCTGAGTGTTGAAATCACCAAGCCAACCCAAACTTCCCGCGACCTTTCCCTGGCGTACAGCCCCGGGGTTGCCGAACCGGTCCGCGAGATCGCGAAGGACCCCGAGAACGCATACAAGTACACGGCCAAGGGCAACCTGGTAGCTGTGATTTCTGATGGTACTGCGATCCTGGGTCTGGGTAATCTCGGCCCCCTGGCAAGCAAGCCGGTAATGGAAGGCAAGGGCGTACTGTTCAAGCGCTTTGCTGGTATTGACGTGTTCGATATCGAAGTCAATTCCGAAAGCCCGCAAGCGTTTATTGAAACTGTAGAGCGTATCGCGGATACCTTCGGTGGTATCAACCTCGAAGACATCAAGGCACCGGAGTGCTTCGAGATTGAGCGTGCGCTGATCGAAAAGTGCAACGTGCCCATCTTCCATGATGACCAGCACGGTACTGCCATCGTGACTGCAGCTGGCATGATCAATGCCCTTGAGCTGCAGGGTAAGAAAATTGAAGAGGCAAAGGTGGTTTGTCTGGGCGCCGGTGCGGCTGCCATTGCCTGCATGAAGTTGTTGATCAGCTGCGGTATTCGCTCTGAAAACATTTTCATGCTCGACCGCAAGGGTGTGATCCACTCTGGTCGTGACGATCTGAACCAGTACAAAGCGATGTTCGCCAACGAGACAGACAAGCGTACACTGGATGACGCCATTGACGGCGCCGACGTGTTCCTGGGTCTGTCTGGTCCGGACCTGTTGAGTGCTGAGCAGCTGGCGAAGATGGCTCCGAACCCGATCGTATTCGCGTGCTCCAACCCGGATCCGGAAATCAGTCCGGAAGTGGCTCTGGCTACCCGCGATGATCTGATCATGGCAACCGGCCGTTCGGACTATCCGAACCAGGTGAACAACGTTCTGGGCTTCCCGTTCATTTTCCGTGGCGCGCTGGACGTTCGTGCAACCGCCATCAACGAGGAAATGAAAGTGGCAGCGGTTCATGCTATTCGTGAACTGGCTAAAGAGCCCGTGCCCCAGGAAATCTGCGCCGCTTACGGTGTCGACAGCCTGGAGTTCGGTAAGGAATACATTATTCCCAAGCCGATGGACGTTCGTCTGCTTGACGTAGTGCCTGCTGCGGTTGCCCGTGCTGCCGTAGACTCTGGTGTGGCGCGCAATCCTTACCCGGCGCACTACCCGCTGAAGTCCATGGACGACATCATCTGATCCGGATGTAGTTGTTGGGCCTCAAAAAAAACCGGCGGAGATCCCGCCGGTTTTTTTGTGTCTGCCCATTGCTGGGCTCGGCTGCGCCGGATCAGAAAATCTGTCCGGGCAGGCTGTCAGAGTCGTTGGCGCCAGACCCGTTGCCGTTGGTGTCCTGTGATAGCGGCGCTGGGGCATCTTCCTCTTTGAAGATTTCAAACGTGCCATCTTCTCCAGGGCGCGCCCGTTCGCCGGTTCTGGGGTTAATGCGGATGTTCACAATCCCGTTGGGTCTTGCCATGGTAGATTCGGGTGCGCCTTGCATGGCGGTTTTCATGTAGTCAACCCAGATTGGCAGGGCTGTGCTTGCGCCAAATTCCCGTCGGCCGAGGGGGGATGGCTGGTCGAAGCCCACCCATACGGTTGTTGCCACGTCGTGATTGAAGCCGGCAAACCAGGTGTCTTTCTGTTCGTTTGTGGTGCCGGTTTTACCGGCCAGGTCTTTGCGGTTCAGCGCCAGTGCGCGGCGACCAGTGCCGCGACGGACCACGTCCTGAAGAATCGTGTGCATGATATAAACCGAGCGTTCGTCGGCCAGGCGTTTCATCACGCGTTTTTCCGCAGACTGCTGTGCGCTTGCCGGCAACAGAATGCCATCCGTTTCCGGTGTGTCGCTGTTGCTCTCTGTGAGCGGGTCTTCACTGGCGTTATCTGTCAGTTGCTGTTCGCAGTCGCTGTCGCAAAGTACGGTTTCAGGTGCCTCGTAGACAACGGTGCCATCCGGTTCCTGGATGGTTTTAATCAGATACGGTTCCACGTCATAACCGCCGTTGGCGATAACGGCGAAGCCGCGCGCCAGCGCCATTGGCGTGAGCTGGCCTGCCCCCAGGGAGAGAGACAAGTTGGCTGGCATGTTGGCGGTCGGGATCTTCAATTGATCCAGATAGTTCAGTGTTTGGCGAATGCCCAGATCTCTCAGCAGCCGGATTGAAACCAGGTTGCGCGAGCGATAGAGGCCTTCCCTGAGTGTCGTTGGGCCATAAAACTGGCCCGATGAATTCTGGGGGCGCCAGGCGCCTTCGAGTTCTGAGTCCTCAAATACGATGGGTGCATCATTGTAAATGGTTGCAGGTGTGCGGCCGTTCTCCAGGGCAGAGAGGTACAGGAAAGGCTTGAACGTAGAACCCGGCTGGCGGTTAGCCTGGGTTGCCCGGTTGTATTTGCTCTGGCTAAAGCTGTAGCCGCCGGCAAGGGCCTCAATGGCGCCGGTTTTTGCCGACAGAGAAATCACTGCGCCTTCCACTCTTGGGGCCTGAGAGAGCGCAACCTGCAGTTCAAGTCGAGGCTCGTTGCCGTCGGTTTCAGGGGTTTGCTCCTGAATTTGCGGCAGTTGCGTTACCTTCACATAGACCACGTCGCCGACATTAACGACATCGGATGGCTTCTCCGGGGTTGGTCCTGTCAGGTTCTCTGTGCGGTATCGCTTAGCCCAGGTCATGGTTTCGAAGTCCATTTTTCCCGGACCGAGGTGGCGGGTGTGAACCCTTGCTGCGCCCTCATCATCGTTGACTGAGGTGATCACTGCAGGGATGAGGCCTTCTACCCTCGGGTAGTTGAGTAGCTGATTGGACAGCTCTGCTGTAGACATACCGGCAATGTCAAACTGGCCGATGGGGCCCCGGAAGCCGTGACGCCGATCGTAGTTTTCAAGGCCGGTGCGAAGGGCTTCCGTTGCCGCTTGTTGTTTGGTTCCGTCAACGGTCAGCGTCACGCTGTAGCCATCATTGTAGGCAGCTTCACCAAAACGGCGAACCATCTCCGTTCGTGCCATCTCGGCGACGTAATCGGCATCTACCTCAGCTTCCCGCATGTTATAGGTGGCGGTGAGCGGGGCTTTGGTTGCTTCTGACCAGTCTTCCTGTGTGATGTAGCCGAGATCCCGCATTCTTCCAAGAATCCAGTTTCGGCGTATCAGTGCTCGCTCAGGGTTGGCCAGAGGGTTGTAGGCAGAAGGCGCCTTTGGCAGTCCGGCCAACATGGCCATCTGGGCAAGGGTGAGCTCGTCGACGGGTTTGTCGTAATAGACCTGGGCGGCGGCGGCGATGCCGTAGGCGCGGTTGCCCAGGTAGATCTTGTTCAGGTACAGCTCCAGGATCTTGTCTTTATCAAGTTCACGTTCGATCTGAAGAGCCAGAAGTATCTCGTTGAACTTACGAATAAAGGTGCGGTCGCGTGACAAAAAGTAATTTTTTGCAACCTGCATGGTGATAGTACTACCGCCGGACTGGATACTGCCGGTGGACACCAGTTCGATGGCAGCCCGCGTCAACCCTTTGATGTCGACTCCGAAATGGTCGTGGAATCGGGCGTCTTCCGCGGCCAGAAAGGCTTGTAACTGAATTGTAGGGATCTGTTCGATTGTGATCGGTGCCCTTCTCTTTTCGCCGAATTCTGCTATTAATCTGTTGTCTGCACTGTATACCCGAAGCGGCGTCTGAAGTTTTACGTCCAGCAGTTGGTGAACAGGAGGCAGGCTGGGCCGAAGGTATAAATAGAAGGCCGAGGCGATAATAATGGCGACACTCAGGCCGGTGAGCAGGAACCAGGCGAAAACACGAGATGTGCGCAGCAAATGAGACATTTTTTTCTGACAACAGTTGGATATAGGTCTATTATTTGAGAAATTGCTTTAGGAAGGTTGAGTTGCTTCACTGAATGCAAGATCTCTTGAATAACAAAGAGCCTGCATTGTAGACGGAAAACTTGAAGAATTCTCTTACATAAAAAACACATAAAGCGTCTCTGTCATGATTGCCGTATCAGGGATTGGTTCAGAGGCGCCTTAGCCGGGTGCATTAAACCAGGTATAGGGTGAGCGCGTGTTCGGATTGCTAGGAAAAAAATCCAGTGCAGTGCTGGGCGTGGATGTCAGCTCCAGCTCGGTCAAACTTCTGGAACTGTCAAGGCATGGCGACCGTTACAAGGTTGAAAGCTATGCGGTTGAGCCGTTGCCGGCCAACGCAGTTGTCGAGAAAAACATCACTGATGTAGAAGCGGTGGGTGAGGTGCTCAAGCGAGTGGCCTCTAAATCCCGTACCGGCGTTAAGCAGGTTGCCGTGGCTGTGTCAGGTTCTGCGGTTATCACCAAGGTCATCCAGATGGATGGCGGCCTCAACGAATTCGAGATGGAAGACCAGATCACCCTCGAGGCCGATCAGTATATCCCGTATCCGCTGGATGAAGTAGCCATCGATTTTGAGGTGCAGGGTCCGTCTGAGTCGAATCCGGACCAGGTCGACGTGCTGCTGGCTGCGTGCAGAAAAGAGAACGTGGATATCCGTGAGGACGCTCTCGAGATTGCCGGCCTGACCACCAAGATTGTCGATGTCGAGGCCTATGCACTGGAAAGGGCGTACAAACTGATCGAGCCCCAGTTGGAGTCCCAGGGCGAAGAGCTGGTGGTTGCCATCGTCGATATCGGCGCAACCATGACCACGCTGAGTGTGCTGGCTGAGGGTAAGACAGTTTATACCCGTGAGCAGATTTTCGGGGGCAAGCAGCTTACCGAGGAAATTCAGCGCCGCTACGGCTTATCACTTGAAGAAGCCGGTCTCGCGAAGAAACAGGGCGGGCTTCCGGACGACTATGAGCCGGAGGTCCTTACCCCCTTCCGTGAAGCGGTTGTGCAGCAAGTTGCACGGGCTCTCCAGTTCTTCTTTGGTGCCAGCCAGTACAACGCCGTTGATTACGTCGTTCTTGCAGGCGGTACGGCATCCATTCAGGGCCTGACCGAGATGGTGGAGGAGAAGACCGGTACGCCAACCCTGGTTGCGAATCCATTCGCCGACATGGCCGTGGGTTCCAGAGTGAATGCATCAGCCCTGAGCAATGATGCTCCATCGTTGATGATTGCCTGCGGCCTGGCAATGAGGAGTTTCGACTGATGGCAAAGATTAACCTCAGACCATGGCGTGAGGAACTGCGAGCTGAGAAGCAGAAGCAGTTCGTGGTCATGATCCTTGGCGCAACTATTGTGGCGGCTGGTCTGGCATTCCTCTGGAAGTCGGATATGGACAGCCGGATTGCTTATCAGCAATCCCGAAACGCCTATATTGAAACCGCGACAAAACAGCTTGATCAGCAGATCAGGGAAATCGAGAACCTCAAGCGCCAGCGCGATGAATTGCTGGCGAGAATGCAGGTAATCCAGGATCTGCAGGGTACTCGCCCGGTCATCGTTCGGGTGTTTGATGAGTTGGTTCGCACCTTGCCTGATGGCCTCTTCTACACCGATCTGAAGCGGACGGGAGAACGCATCGAAATCGTGGGTATGGCGGAGTCGAACAGCCGCATATCCAACCTGATGCGTCAGTTTGATGACTCTGACTGGTTCACCAATCCCAACCTTACCAATGTGGCTGCAGCCGACGCTCGTCGTGCAGGTTACAGCCAGTTCAACCTGTCTGTTCAGCAGCAGACACCAGAGCCCGAAGGGGAGGATAATTAATGAGCCTCGCGGACTCACTCAAGAGCTTGAACGAATTTGATATCAACGACCTCGATATCAACAACGCAGGTATCTGGCCTGCACCGATAAAAGCAATTGTTGCTCTGATTATCTTTGGCCTGATTCTTGGCGGCGGATACTGGTTCTTTATCAAGGATCAATATGCCCAGCTGGACAGGGTCGAGCGCACCGAGCAGGAGCTCAAGCAACAATATGAGCGTAAGGCCTATCAGGTGGCCAACCTTGACGTGTTCAAGGCTCAAATGGCCGAGATGGAAGAGACGTTTGGCGCGTTGGTACGCCAGTTGCCCAGTGAGACTGAGGTGCCGGGCTTGTTGGAGGATATCACCAATACCGCATTGGGTAGTGGTCTGTCTCTGCAGCAAGTGGCGCTACAGCCTGAGCAGCGGCGGGATTTTTACTCGGAGCTGCCGATCAATATCCGGGTATCCGGTGCGTATCACGAACTTGCGACGTTTGTTAGCAGTGTGGCAAGTCTCCCTCGGATTGTGACATTGCACGATTTAACCATAAAACCAATTGGCGGAGATGGTGAGCGGCTTGATATGCAAGTTGTTGCACGTACCTACCGCTACCGGGCTGGAGAGTGAGCATGACAGGAAAGCATGCGGGAAAAGCCTGGCTGGGTGTGTGTCTGGCGTCTTTGCTGACGGCTTGTTCCCAGGGCAACGGTTTCTCGGATCTGGACAAGTTCATGGCCGATACCCGGGCCAAGCCCCGGGGGCACGTGGAGCCCCTGCCAGAATTCAAGGCCTACGAGGCGTTCAGTTATTCAGCGGCAGATCGCCGGGCCCCCTTTGAGCCGCCCGTCGACGTTCAGTTGACCATGGTGGACGAGCAGCCGATCAGTGATGTCGAGCCGGACCTGGACCGGCCGAGAGAGGTTCTTGAGAACTTCGATCTCAAATCTCTGACCATGGTTGGTACGCTTCAGGGTGTCGGCGGCGGATTGTTTGCACTGATTCGTGATGGCAGCGGCGGCATCCACCGGGTGCGAAGCGGAAATTATATGGGTCAGAACTACGGCCGAATTGTCGGTATCAGTGAAACCCGCATTGAATTGATTGAAATCGTTCCAAATGGCCGGGGTGGCTGGGTCGAGCGCCCGCGTTCCCTGTCTTTGGATGAAGGATAAGGCCGGGAGCGATAAAGGATGAATGAAAAAAACATGCACGAACAAAATGGTTTAAGGTCGAGGCTAGCGATGTTCAAAAAACTCAATGTCTGCGTGGGCGTGATCGCCATCGGGTTATGGAGCAGCCTGGCCAGCGCGGTCACGCTGGAAGACGTGTCGTTTTCGTCGCTGCCGGGAGAACGCCTGGAAGTGACCATGAAATTCGATGGGCCACCGCCCGAGCCTACCGGGTACACGATTGAGCGCCCGGCGCGCATCGCTGTGGACCTCAAGGACACCACCAGTGGGCTTAACCAGCGGAGTATTCCGCTTGGGTCCGGCAATGCGCAAAGCGTGACCGTGGTGGAAACCAAAGATCGCACGCGGCTGATCTTCAATCTGGTGGAATTGACTCCCCACGAGACAGTTCGTCAAAACAATTCGCTGGTCATGACTATTGGCGGCGCCAGTGGCGCTACGCCCACTGGGGCAGCTTCCCAGCAGCGCCAGTCAGGATCGACGGCCGCTGCCTCCTCCAATGCCCTTGCAGGCGTGGACTTCCGCCGGAGCAAGGAAGGCGAGGGGCGCGTGATCGTTGATCTTGGAAGTGCCTCTGCGGCGGTGAATCTGTCTGAGCAGGCTGGTCGCATCCGGCTGACCATGCCGGGACTGGATGTCCCTTCAGATCTTCGTCGTCGTCTTGATGTTACAGACTTTGCCACTCCTGTTACCCGGATCGATACATTCGTTGAGGAAGGCAACGCGGTGGTTGAGATTCGCCCGGAAGGCAATTATGACTATATTGCCTATCAGTCAGGTCGCGAGTTTACCGTTAGCGTTGAGAAACTTTCTGAAGAAGAGGCCGAGACCCGTCGCGAAGAGAAATTCCCGTACACCGGCGACAAGCTGTCCTTGAACTTCCAGGACATCGAAGTACGTTCGGTTCTCCAGTTGATTGCCGACTTTACCGGCCTGAACCTGGTGGCCAGTGACACCGTTGGCGGCAGCATTACCCTGCGGTTGCAGAATGTACCCTGGGATCAGGCGCTTGACCTTATCCTTAAAACTAAAGGTCTGGATAAGCGTCAGATTGGTAACGTTCTTTTGGTGGCCCCTGCGGAGGAAATCGCAGCGCGAGAGAGGCTTGAGCTGGAGACAAACAAGCAAATTGCTGAGCTTGCCCCCGTGCGTCTGGACATCATTCAGGTGAACTATGCGAAGGCTGGAGATATCGTGGCACTGATTCGTGCAGACGAAGAGCTTATTTCCTCCAGGGGTTTTGTTTCCTCGGATGTTCGCACCAACACGATCAGTGTGCGTGAGACGCAGCAAAAGCTGGAAGAGATTCGCCGATTGGTTGGCACTTGGGATGTGCCAGTTCGCCAGGTATCGATCGAAGCTAGAATCGTACGCGCTCAGAATAACGTTTCCGAAGAGCTCGGTGTGCGTTGGGGCGCGCAAGGCCGTGCTACTGCCGATGGTGGTTCCGATAACATAATTATCGGTGGTTCTCAGGGGGGGCTGGCAGGTATCTCTCCGAGTGGTCCGTTGAGTCTGCCATCCGATCTCAATGTTGATTTGGGTGTTACTCGCGCTGGTTCCTCTTCTGTCGCGCTGGGGTATATTGGCACCGACTTCCTCCTGGATCTTGAGTTGTCAGCATTTGAAACAGACGGTCGTGCAGAGGTGGTTTCGCAGCCGAGGGTTGTCACCGCAGATCGTCAGAGTGCTTCGATCAAATCTGGTGAAGAAATCCCTTACCAGGAAGCAACTTCCAGTGGTGCAACCAATGTTGAGTTCAAGGAAGCGGTTCTATCTCTGGAAGTAACCCCCCAGATCACTCCGGATGACAAAATCATCATGGATTTGGTGGTAAACCAGGATTCCCGAGGCGAGGTAACGGCCGGTATCCCCTCTATAAATACCAATTCCGTGACCACTCAGGTTCTGGTAGCGAACGGGGAGACAGTTGTGCTGGGCGGTATCTTCCAGTCTGAGGTGGCCACCCAAACCACGAAGACTCCGTTCCTGGGCGATATTCCTTACCTAGGTCGCCTTTTCAAACGCACTGAGCACATTGACGAGCGAAGCGAGTTGTTGATCTTTGTAACTCCGAAGATCATCAAAAACGACCTGATTCAGTAATCGCTCCGCACATAAAAAGCCGCCGCTAACCCCGGCGGCTTTTTTC
>NZ_LOCO01000011.1:64603-64691 GCF_001574445.1 Marinobacter excellens LAMA 842 | reverse complement strand
TCAGAGCCAACCGTGAACCGCCGTGGTACGGAACCGTATGCCCGGTGGTGTGAGAGGACGGGGGAGGCAACTCCCCCTCCTACTCGAT
>NZ_LOCO01000011.1:0-64593 GCF_001574445.1 Marinobacter excellens LAMA 842 | reverse complement strand
TGTAACTCCGAAGATCATCAAAAACGACCTGATTCAGTAATCGCTCCGCACATAAAAAGCCGCCGCTAACCCCGGCGGCTTTTTTCTTTGTATCGGCCTCCGGCTTATGGAATGTCTTGCCCTGTGCTATTCTCACGCGCTTGAACCCTGTTGAGCGGAAATTATGTCTTTGCCCGAACGTGTTGTCCTGGTCGGCCCTATGGGAGCCGGAAAAAGTACGATTGGCCGTATGCTCGCCAAAGAGCTGGGTTATCGTTTTCTTGATTCAGACCGGATAATCGAAGAGCGGTGCGGAGCCAATATTCCCTGGATATTCGATGTCGAGGGAGAAGACGGATTCCGGCAGCGCGAAACCGCCATGCTGGATGAGCTTTCAGAAACGCAGGGAACGGTATTGGCGACCGGAGGTGGTGCGGTCATGCGCCCGGAAAACCATGCATTGTTGCGGAAAAATGCAGTGGTGATCTATCTCAAAACGTCGATTGAGCAGCAGGTAGAGCGCACCCGAAAAGATCGAAATCGCCCCCTGCTTCAGAACGATGACCCCGAGGGTGTGTTGAGAAGGCTGTTCGCAGTCCGGGACCCGCTATACACCAAGCTCGCTGATATCGTGATGTTCACCGATCGCAAGAGTCCACGATTGGTGGTGCGCCAGCTGGTGAATCGAATCAATCCCAAAACCCCAAGACACAAACGGCAGAGACGTAAAGAAGGTCGTCAACATGTACCAGGTACTCAAAGAGCTTAAAGTAGAGCTGGGTGACCGCAGCTATCCCATCGTTATTGGTCAGGGGTTGCTGGGGGCTTATGATCTGACACCCTGGGTGTCCGGCAGTCAGGTGATGATTGTCACCAACGAGACGGTTGCACCTTTATACCTTGAGCGCGCGAAGGCTTGCTTCCCAGGAAAATCGGTTGATGTGGTCACGCTTCCGGATGGCGAGAAGTTCAAGGATTGGCAGACCCTTAACCTGATTTTCGACCGGCTGCTGGAGCGCCGGCACTCCAGAAAAACAACGCTTGCTGCCCTGGGCGGCGGCGTCATCGGGGATGTGGCGGGGTTTGCAGCGGCCTGCTATCAGCGGGGCGTACCATTTATCCAGATGCCCACAACCCTGCTTTCCCAGGTGGATTCATCCGTTGGTGGTAAAACCGGAATCAATCATCCATTGGGCAAGAACATGGTTGGCGCTTTTCATCAGCCGAACATCGTCCTGATTGATACCGATTCCCTGACCACACTTCCCCCCAGGGAGGTGTCGGCTGGGCTTGCGGAAGTTATCAAGTACGGCCTGATTCGTGACGTGCCTTTTCTGGAGTGGCTGGAAGCTAACATGGATGCGTTGGTCCGGCTGGAGCCCGAAGCAGTAGGAGAGGCCATTTTTCGTTCCTGCCAGTGCAAGGCAGACGTTGTGGCCTTCGATGAGAGGGAAGGGGGCTTGCGGGCCATCCTGAATCTTGGCCATACCTTTGGTCATGCGATCGAAACCTACGCGGGTTACGGCAACTGGCTCCACGGCGAGGCGGTTGGAACCGGGATGATGATGGCATCTGACTTGTCTTTGAGAGAAGGTATGATCAGTGCCGACGATCATAAGAGAGCGTTGGCCTTGATTCGCCGGGCTGGGCTACCGGAGCGGGCCCCCAAAGGCATGACGCCCGATGATTTCATGTCTCTGATGGCCGTTGATAAGAAGAATGTGGATGGCAAGCTCCGGCTGGTGTTGATGCGGGCCTTGGGGGATGCTTTTGTAACCGCTGACGCCCAGCCGGACAACCTCAGAAAGACCTTATTGGAATTTATCGATTAAGCGTCGTATCACGCAGTGATTGAGCAACGGGCAGGGATGAGTTGTGACCCAGGATAACCTGAACGCGATAGACAGTGGCGGATTGTTTCCCCGCCTCCAGCAACGCTACGGCTTGCGGGACAATCCACTCGAGATGGAGACGCCGTTCTTCCCGGACGCCATGCGCCATCATGCATTGGAGTCACTGCGTCATCTCTGCGGTTTCGGGGATATGGCGCTGCTTGTAACGGGTGCGCCAGGTGCTGGCAAAACGCGGATAATCACTGAGTTGGTTCGTAGCGAATCATCCCGGCTCGATTTTCATCGTATCCCCACGGCAGCTTTGACGAGCGCCCAGGCATTGACCAAGGATCTCCGGAAGATAGCCCGTTCAGGTGTACCGGTGGATTCGGAGCCCCGTGAGCTGGTTTACCAATTTTTCCGGTGGTCCGAGGCGCGTGCTCAACGTGGGCAGCGACTGGTGTTGATTCTGGATGATGCCGATCGGGTAGCTCCGGAGTTATTGAATCTTTTACTCTCCGGATTTCTTGCGGCTGACCGGTCGCTGGCCGCTGCTTTGGTATTCTCTGGTGCCGACGGCTTGCAGGATCAGTTCCGGGCGGAAGATCTTGCCGTTCACATCCACCACATCAGCCTTCCCCCGTTAAGCCGAGACGAGATTTTCGCCTTCCTTGAGCCCCGGGTGCACCGCGCTGGTGGCCGAAAGGAAGAGTTACTTTCTTCATCACGGCTAAAACAGCTTCATGCTTTGAGTCAGGGCAGTTTCGGCCGACTGAAGCGCGTTGCACCAGGTATCTGGCTCGACATGGTTACGCCACAAAGCCGAGCCGCAGCCCGCAGCTGGCCTCCCCTTGCTTCACTGCGTTGGCCCGCCTTGGCACTGGTGATATTGCTGGTGTCATGGTGGTTCGTGGCGCGGCAATACGATGACTCGGTCACTGGTTCTGCGGGCATGGAGACCCCGAGAGAGACTGTTCGAAGGAGCATTACTGTTGGGCCTGAGGTAGGGCGAGGGGCGGGTGAAACGCTTCCCGTTGATGCCCTGCCGTCGCCGGAGTTGGCACACCAGCAGGAACCGGAAAACCTGGCGTTGACGGACCTGGATGCGGTGACCGAAGCTGAGCCAGAGCCAGAGCCAGAGCCAGAGCCAGAGCCAGAGCCAGAGCCAGAGCCAGAGCCAGAACCAGAACCAGAACCAGAACCAGAACCAGAACCAGCTTTCGCTTCAGCAAGACCGGAGAACTTTGTGCCTTTGGCGCACCTGAAACAACGCGAAGGTTGGACGCTCCAGCTCGTGGCTGGTCATCAGGAGCGTACGATTCTGAGCGTTATTGATCGCCAGCCAGATAACCCTCAGTTGAGCTATACCGTCGGAGAGCGCCAGGGGCAGCCTTGGTTTATGCTGGTGTATGGCCAGTATCCCAGCCTCGAATCCGCCCGGGAGGCAGCCGGACAATTGCCCGCCGCGCTCGGGATATCTGAGCCTTGGGTGCGATCCTTCGAAAGTTACTAGGTGCACCGTTATGGTGCATTTCCGTCCTGTTCTAGCGGTAAAACAGCGAAAAAAATTGTATACGTAGTTTCACGTGTGTAAAATCGCTTCCCCTTTTTTTCGGTGTCAGTACGTTTTGCGCACTAAGTTGGTGCGCTTCGGGCTGGCGGGAAAGCATTTACACGCGAGAGAACGCTTATGACAACAGGCTTGTATCATCCCGATGAGTTCAGGGACAACTGTGGTTTTGGCCTGATTGCCCACATGAAGGGCGAGGCGAGCCATAAGCTGTTGCAAACGGCCATCGAGTCATTGACTTGCATGACCCACCGTGGAGGCATCGCTGCCGATGGCAAAACCGGTGATGGTTGTGGGCTTCTTATTCAAAGTCCCAAGGCCTTCCTCTACAAAGCTGCTCAGGCGGCGTTCGGGAAAAAACCTGGAGACTTATTTGCAGTCGGCCAGGTTTTTTTAGCCCGGGACAAAAGCCAGGCGGCCGCCGGTCGTGCTGCGGTTGAGAAAAACCTCGTCGATCAGGGGTTGGAAATCATGGGCTGGCGAGAAGTGCCCGTGGACGACAGTTGCCTGGGGCCAATGGCGCTGGATTGTCTGCCCAGGATTGAACAGGTTTTTGTTGAGCCGGGCGGAAAAACCGAGCAGGAATTTGCCGTTGCGCTGTTTGTTGGTCGCCGCCATGCTGAGCGGGAGATGGCGGACGACTCTGAGTTTTATATCTGCAGCTTGTCGCATCGCACCCTTGCATACAAAGGCCTGATGATGCCGGCGGATCTCGCCAACTTTTATAAGGATCTGGGTGATCCGGATCTGCAAACCGCCATCTGTGTGTTCCACCAGCGGTTCTCCACCAACACCATGCCCAAGTGGCCGCTGGCCCAGCCGTTCCGGTTCCTGGCCCACAACGGTGAGATCAACACCATCGACGGCAACCGTAACTGGGCGATCGCACGCGCGGCCAAGTTCAGCTCACCGGACCTGCCAGACCTGCAAACCCTGCAGCCGCTGGTTAACCTGACCGGCTCGGATTCCTCCAGCATGGATAACATGCTCGAGATATTGCTGGCCGGTGGTGTTGACCTGTTCCGTGCCGTACGGATGATGATTCCGCCTGCCTGGCAGAATGTCGACACCATGGATTCCCAGTTGCGGGCGTTCTATGAATACAACTCCATGCATATGGAGCCCTGGGATGGCCCTGCCGGCCTGGTTATGTCTGATGGTCGTTACGCCCTGTGTATGCTCGACCGTAACGGCTTGCGCCCGGCTCGCTGGGTCATCACCAAGGACGACTTTATTACCCTGGCATCAGAAGTGGGCACCTACGGCTACACGCCGGATGATGTGGTTGCCAAGGGCCGTGTGGGCCCGGGCCAGATGCTGGCGATTGATACCGAGTCTGGTGAGGTGCTGCACACTGCAGACATCGACCAGCGCCTGAAAACCGCGCAGCCCTACAAGCGTTGGTTGAAAGACAACGCCCTGCGGGTGGAAACCACGCTGAACCAGGCCACCCCTGAGTTCAAACTGATGGAGCCGGACGAACTTCTGGTTCATCAGAAGATGTTCAATATCTCCTTTGAAGAGCGCGACCAGGTGTTGCGCCCGCTGGCTGAAAGCGCGCAAGAAGCTGTGGGCTCCATGGGTGACGATACGCCGATGGCCGTGCTGTCCAGCAAGGTGCGGCATGTGGCGGATTATTTCCGCCAGAAGTTTGCCCAGGTCACCAACCCGCCTATCGATCCGCTGCGCGAAACTATCGTGATGTCGCTGGAAACCTGCTTGGGTGCGGAGCAAAACGTCTTTGAGGAGACCCCTGAACACGCCAACCGGATTATTCTGACAACCCCGGTGTTGTCGCCGGCCAAGTTCCTCAAGCTCAGCAATAACGATCGCCCGGGCTTTGAAGTGGCCAGAATTGCCATGAGCTACCGACCGGAGGAGGGCCTTCACGAAGCGGTTCGCCGGATGTGCCATGAGGCTGAAAAGTCGGTCCGCGACGGTAAGGTACTGCTGATTCTGAGCGACAAGGACCTGGTGGAAGGCGAGTTGCCTGTAAACGCCATGATGGTGACCGGTGCTGTGCACCACCACCTGGTTGAGCGGGGCCTGCGCTGCGATTCCAACATCATTGTGGAAACTGGCTGGGCCCGGGATCCCCATCACTTCGCCGTACTGTTCGGCTTTGGTGCCACTGCGGTTTATCCGTACCTGGCCTATCAGGTCCTCAACGATCTGATTCGCACCGGTGAGCTGCTGATGGACCCGATCGAGGCCAAGAACAACTATCGTAAAGGCATCAACAAGGGCTTGTTGAAGATCCTGTCGAAAATGGGAATCTCCACCATCACCTCCTATCGCGGAGCCCAGCTGTTTGAAGCCATCGGTCTGGCCGATAACGTTGTGGATCTGTGCTTCAAGGGTGTGCCTAGCCGTATTCAGGGGGCGGACTTCTTTGACTTCCAGCAGGATCAGGAACAACTCGCGGCCGTTGCCTGGAAACCCCGCAAGCCTCTGTCTCAGGGTGGTTTGCTCAAATACGTTCACGGTCAGGAGTACCACGCTTTCAACCCGGATGTGGTTGCCAAGCTTCAGGATGCCGTGATCAGTGGCGACTACGGCCACTATCAGGAATACGCCGGCCTGGTGAACGAGCGCCCGGTGGCTACCCTGCGTGACTTGTTGGTATTCAAGAAGGATATCAAGCCCATTGATCTCTCCGAAGTTGAGCCGGTTGAGAATATCTTCCCCCGGTTTGATTCCGCGGCCATGTCCCTGGGTGCTTTGTCTCCGGAGGCCCACGAGGCGATCGCGGTGGCTATGAACACCCTGGGTGGGCGGTCTAACTCCGGTGAGGGTGGTGAAGACCCGGCCCGCCATGGCACTAACCGCCGCTCGAAGATCAAGCAGGTTGCCTCTGGCCGGTTCGGTGTAACCGCAGAATACCTGCGAAGCGCCGATGTCATGCAAATCAAAGTCGCCCAAGGTGCCAAGCCCGGTGAGGGTGGTCAGTTGCCTGGTGGCAAGGTGAATGATCTGATCGCTCGCCTGCGTTATTCCGTGCCGGGTGTGACCCTGATTTCGCCACCGCCCCACCACGATATCTATTCCATCGAGGATCTGGCGCAGCTGATTTTCGATCTGAAGCAGGTGAACCCGGAAGCCCTGGTGTCGGTGAAGCTGGTGTCCGAACCTGGAGTAGGCACTATCGCCGCCGGTGTGGCAAAGGCCTATGCCGACCTGATTACCGTATCTGGTTACGATGGCGGTACTGCGGCCAGCCCGTTGACCTCGATTCGCTATGCCGGCTCGCCGTGGGAGTTGGGCCTGACCGAAACCCAACAGGCCCTGAGGGCAAATGACCTGCGGGGCAAGATTCGCCTGCAGACAGACGGTGGCATCAAGACTGGGTTGGATGTTGTTAAAGCAGCCATTCTGGGCGCTGAAAGCTTCGGCTTCGGTACTACGCCAATGGTGGCCCTGGGTTGTAAATACCTGCGGATCTGTCACCTGAACAACTGTGCCACCGGTGTTGCTACCCAGAACGATTACCTGCGGGAAGAGCACTTCAAGGGCACCGTTGAGATGGCCATGAACTTCTTCCGTTTTGTCGCGGAAGAAACTCGCGAGTGGATGGCCAAGCTGGGTGTTCGCAGTCTCGAGGAATTGGTTGGCCGTGTCGATCTGCTTGAGCGCCTGCCGGGCAATACCGAGCGCCAGAAAAAGCTGGATCTGACCCGTCTGCTGCAGAATGATCACATCCCGGCGGACAAGCCCCAGACATGTCAGGTTGAGCGCAACCATCCGTTCGACGAAGGCCGCCTGGCGGAGCAGATGGTGAAAGATACCGCTGCAGCTATCGCAGAGAAGTCCGGCGGCGCCTGGAGCTACAAGGTTACCAACTGCGATCGCTCCATTGGTGCGCGGCTGTCTGGCGAAATTGCAGCGCAGTACGGTAACCAGGGAATGGTGGATGCACCGATCACCCTGGATCTTACCGGGACCGCAGGCCAGAGCTTTGGTGTGTGGAACGTGGGTGGTCTGAACCTGATTCTTGAAGGCGATGCCAACGACTACGTGGGCAAGGGCATGACTGGCGGCAAGCTGGTTGTTAAACCGCCCCGCGGCAGCGACTTCAAAACCCAGGAAACATCCATCGTGGGTAATACCTGCCTGTACGGCGCGACAGGGGGCAAGCTGTTTGCCGCTGGCACAGCCGGTGAACGCTTTGCGGTTCGTAACTCTGGTGCCCATGCGGTGGTAGAAGGGGCCGGGGACCACTGTTGTGAATACATGACCGGCGGCCTGGTGACCGTTCTCGGTTCCACCGGCTATAACTTCGGTGCCGGCATGACCGGCGGCTTCGCCTATGTGCTGGACCTGGACAACACCTTCGTGGACAAGTACAACCACGAACTGGTTGAGATCCAGCGCATTTCGCGGGAAGACATGGAAGCCTACCGGAATCACCTGCGTGGTGTGATCCGGGAGCATATTTCCGAAACCGGAAGCGCCTGGGCGGAGCACCTACTTGAAGATTTCGACGATTACATCGGCCGCTTCTGGCTGGTGAAGCCAAAGGCTGCGAACCTGCGCAGCCTGCTGGCCAGCACCCGTGCCCGCCCGGAATAAGGCTGGGCAACGCAAAGGTTGATGGGCTGCGCCAGCGGGCGCAGCCCCCGTCGAAATTGAGCTGATGAGAGTAGCAACATGAAAGAACGTCTCAACAATGACTTTCAGTTTGTGGAAGTTGGGCGGGTAGACCCGAAGAAGGTGCCTGCCAAAAAGCGGAAGAAAGAATTCGGTGAGATCTATCACCCGTTTACCGAAACCCATGCGGCATCTCAGTCTCACCGCTGCCTGGCTTGCGGTAACCCCTATTGCGAGTGGAAATGCCCGGTACACAACTATATTCCGAACTGGCTGAAGCTGGTGTCTGAAGGCAACATCATGAAGGCCGTGGAGTTGTGCCACCAGACTAACTCCCTGCCGGAAGTGTGCGGCCGGGTGTGCCCACAGGATCGCCTGTGTGAAGGTGCCTGTACCCTGAACGATGGCTACGGCGCGGTAACCATCGGTTCAGTGGAAAAATACATTACCGACACGGCCTTCGCGTTGGGTTGGAAGCCTGATATGTCCAATGTGAAATGGACAGACAAAAAAGTGGCCGTTATCGGCGCCGGGCCCGCTGGCCTCGGCTGTGCCGATATCCTGGTGCGTAATGGCGTCAAGGCGGTGGTTTTCGATCGTTACCCTGAAATTGGCGGTCTGCTGACCTTCGGTATTCCCGAGTTCAAGCTGGAAAAGTCCGTGATGTCCCGGCGCCGTAAGGTGTTCGAGGAGATGGGCGTGGAATTCCGTCTGAACACCGAGGTGGGTAAAGACGTCCAGGTGAAGAGCATCATGGAAGAGTTCGACGCGGTGTTCATGGGTATGGGCACCTACACCTACATGAAAGGCGGCTTCCCGGGAGAAGAATTGCCGGGCGTCTATGATGCTCTGCCGTTCCTGATTTCCAATGTGAATCGCCGTCTTGGGTTCGAGAAAAAAGCGACAGACTTCATCGATATGAAGGGCAAGCGCGTGGTGGTGCTGGGTGGTGGTGATACCGCCATGGACTGCAACCGCACCTCCATTCGTCAGCAGGCGGAGAGCGTCACCTGTGCCTACCGTCGGGATGAAGCCAACATGCCCGGTTCGCGCCGGGAAGTCGCAAACGCCAAGGAAGAAGGTGTGAAGTTCCTGTTTAACCGGCAGCCTATCGCCATCATCGGTGAAGACCGTGTTGAGGGCGTCAAGGTGGTGTCTACCCAGCTGGGAGAACCGGACGAAAACGGCCGTCGCCGCCCTGAAGTCGTGCCGGGTAGTGAGGAAGTCATTCCTGCCGATGCGGTACTGGTGGCGTTTGGTTTCCGGCCGAGCCCCGCTGACTGGTTCGGTGAACACGAGGTGAACACCGATGATTCCGGTCGCGTTGCAGCGCTGGAGGAAGCCGAGTTCCCGTTCCAGACCAGCAACCCCAAGATCTTTGCCGGTGGCGATATGGTGCGCGGCTCTGATCTGGTGGTCACTGCCATCTGGGAAGGTCGCCAGGCTGCGGAAGGCATTCTGGACTACCTCGACGTATAACTCTGAGTTGATCAGAGTCAGAAGGGCGGCTTGCTACGGGTAAGCCGCCCTTTTTTATTCGTATAAACGGGGTATCATTGCTCCCCATTATCTCTGACCATTTACCGACGAGAACGGGATACCATATGACCGAGCTGAAGAATGACCGCTTCCTGCGCGCCCTGATGCGGCAGCCTGTAGACCGCACCCCGGTGTGGATGATGCGCCAGGCGGGCCGCTACCTGCCGGAGTACCGCGCAACCCGGGCAAAAGCCGGTGATTTTCTCAGCCTGTGCAAGAACACGCCGCTGGCCTGCGAAGTTACCCTGCAGCCGCTCGAGCGCTATCCGCTGGATGCTGCCATCCTGTTCTCCGATATTCTGACCATTCCTGATGCCCTGGGCCTGGGCCTGTATTTCGAAACCGGCGAAGGCCCGAAGTTCCGCAAGGTGATTCGCTCAGAAGCGGATGTAGACGCGTTGCCGAAAATGAATGCTGAGTCGGATCTGGACTACGTGATGAACGCCGTCTCTACCATCCGCCGCGAACTCAACGGCCGGGTACCGCTGATCGGTTTCTCCGGCAGCCCCTGGACCCTGGCCACGTACATGATTGAAGGGGGTTCCTCCAAGACCTTCTCTGAAGCCAAGAAACTGATGTACGGCCAGCCGGAGGTGATGCACCGCTTGCTGGACCACTTGGCGGACTCGGTGATTGATTACCTGAACGGTCAGATCAAGGCCGGTGCCCAGGCGGTACAGATTTTTGATACCTGGGGCGGTGTGCTGAGCAGCTGGGCCTATGACGAGTTCTCCCTGCGTTACATGAAGAAGATTGTGGATGGTCTGATTCGCGAGAGCGAGGGGCGTCGGGTGCCGGTGATTGTGTTCACCAAGAACGGTGGTCAGTGGCTGGAGTCCATTGCCGACTGTGGCGCCGACGCCGTGGGCCTGGACTGGACGACGGACATCGGCAATGCCCGCGCTCGCGTTGGCGATAAGGTGGCGTTGCAGGGCAATATGGACCCGGCCATGTTGTATGCGCCGAAGGCGCGGATTCGCCAGGAAGTGGCGGATATCCTGAAGCGTTATGGCTCGGGTTCCGGGCATATCTTCAACCTGGGGCATGGGATTACGCCGGATGTGGATCCGGAGCATGCCGGGGCCTTCATTGAGGCGGTTGTTGAGCTTAGCGGGCAGTATCACCAATAGGTTCGAGTTTGTGCTTTGTTTACTCCTAGCCTGCGGGCTGTGGAGTAGGCAGGGTGGCGATAGGGCCTCCAAAAAAACGCTACGAGCTCATCCCTGAGCGCTTCGCTCCGGCCATCCATGGCCTCCGAGATTTTTTGGAGGCCCTATCGCCACCCTGCAGTCCAACGTTTCGGGAATATCTTAAGCCCTCGGGAGCGAAGCTCTCGTTAACCACTCCACGCTGTACTCCCTTTTATGTCCGGTCTATAGTCATAGAGAGTAATGACCGTCGAGCCGGAGCTGCCCCTTGTCTACCAAAACTTCCGAAAAACGCCGTTTCCATCGAATCAGTTTCGATGCGCCCTGTGAGCTGCATTGTCAGGACCAGGTGTGGTCAACCGAGGTGTTGGATATTTCCCTGAAGGGCGTTTTGGTCCAGCGGCCGGAAGGTTGGAAGGTTCCGCTGAACAAGCCTTGTGAGGTGGTGATTCACCTGAATGAACATGAAGCCGCGATTGTGATGGCGGTGGAGTTGAAGCACGTGGAGGATCATCGGTTGGGATTTCGGTGTCAGTATATTGATCTTGAAAGTGCCACGCATTTGAAGCGGCTGGTTGAGTTAAATCTTGGGGATCAGGCGCTGTTGGAGCGGGAGTTTGCGCATCTGATTGACTGACGATGGCGCGCTGAGGCTTTTCGTTTGAAGTGCGGATTGCACTGAGGATAGATAGGGCAGTGTTGGAGCGCCTTTCAAAAAATCTCGGAGGCCATGGATGGCCGGAGCGAAGCGCACATGGATGTGCTCGTAGCGTTTTTTTGAAAGGCGCTCCAACACTGCCCTAACTCTGGAGCCAGAAGGCTCGGGGCCGTAAACTAAAGCTCCTCCAAAGCCGAAAGGGCATCGGAAAGCTTGGTCACCGGAATGACCTTCATGCCTTCCACAGGCTTGCGCGGAACGTTAGCCTTGGGAACCAAAGCCCGAGTGAAGCCGTGCTTGGCTGCCTCGTAAATCCGCTCCTGGCCATTCGGCACCGGCCGAATCTCGCCAGACAGGCCTACTTCTCCGAAAATCACCAGATCCTGGGGCAACGCCCGATTCCGGAACGATGACACCACCGCTGACAACAGAGCAAGGTCCGCGCTGGTTTCGTTGACCTTCACACCCGCTACCACGTTCACGAACACATCCTGATCGGCCACATGCATACCGCCATGACGATGTAACACCGCCAGAAGCATCGCCAACCGGTTCTGGTCGGTACCCACGGCTACCCGCCTCGGATAGCTGCCCTGAGCCATGTCCACCAGTGCCTGGATTTCCACCAGCATGGGCCGGGTGCCTTCCCAGACCACCATCACCACACTGCCGGGAGCCGCCTCTTCGCCCCGGTTCAGGAAAATGGCGCTGGGGTTTTTCACTTCCTTCAGGCCTTGTTCCAGCATCGCAAACACGCCCAGCTCGTTTACCGCGCCGAAACGGTTCTTGATGCCCCGCAGGGTGCGGTAGCGGCTGTCGCTGGAGCCTTCCAGCAGGATGGAGCAATCGATCATGTGCTCCAGCACCTTCGGTCCGGCCAGGCTGCCGTCTTTGGTAACGTGGCCAACCAATAGCAGGATGGTGCCGGTTTGCTTGGCAAAGCGGGTGAGGAAGGCAGCGCTCTCCCGCACCTGGGAGACTGAACCCGGGGCGGATTCGATATCGGCCACGTGCATCACCTGGATACTGTCGATCACCAGAATGCGCGGCTTCTCCATTTCCGCCACCTGCATCAACCGCTCCACGGAGGTTTCCGAGAGCATTTTCAGGTCTTTGGTGGGCAAACCAAGGCGTTTGGCGCGCATGGCGACCTGTTGCAGGGATTCCTCGCCAGTGACATACAGGGCTGAGTGTTGCTCGGCCAACTGGCAGACCGCCTGAAGTAGCAGGGTGCTTTTGCCCGCGCCGGGGTGGCCGCCCATCAAGACTGCCGAGCCTTCCACTAACCCGCCGCCCAGTACCCGGTCGAACTCCTGCATGCCGGTACTGATGCGGGCCTGTTCGGCCAGGCTGACTTCGTCCAGGCTTTTGACCTCGGAGAGGCTGCCCGCGTAGCCCTCAAAACGGGCGCTGCGGGCGCCCTTGCCGGGGCCGGAAACGCCGCGTACCTCGCTGATGGTATTCCAGGCCTGGCAAGCTGTGCACTGGCCTTGCCACTTGGAATAGTCTGCACCGCATTCGGTGCAGACATAGGCAGTTTTTGCTTTTGCCATCAGGCCAGCTTCTTGTACTTCATGCGCTTGGGCTGCATCGCTGATTCGCCCTTGCGCTTCTTGAAGTCGGCGTCGTAGTCGGTGAAGTTGCCTTCAAAATACACCACCTCGCCGTCATCTTCGAACGCCAGGATGTGGCTGGCGACGCGGTCCAGGAACCAGCGGTCGTGCGAGATGATCAGTGCGGAGCCGGGGAAGTTCAGGATGGCTTCTTCCAGGGCGCGCAGGGTCTCCACGTCCAGATCGTTGGTAGGTTCGTCCAGCAGCAACACGTTGCCACCTTGCTTTAACAGCTTGGCCAGATGCAGGCGGTTACGCTCACCGCCGGACAGGTCGCCTACCCGTTTTTGCTGGTCGGTGCCCTTGAAGTTAAAGCGGCCCACATAAGCGCGGGAAGGTGTTTCGTAGTTACCTACCTTGATGATGTCGTTGCCGTCGGACAGTTCTTCCCACACGGTCTTGCTGCCGTCCAGGTCGCGCATCTGGTCTACGTAGGCCAGTTCCACGGTTTCGCCCACGGTAATGGTGCCGGAGTTTGGTTGGTCCATGCCGGCAATCATTTTGAACAGCGTGGATTTACCCGCGCCGTTACCACCGATAATGCCAACAATGGCGCCCGGCGGTACGCTGAAAGACACGTTTTCATAAAGCAGGCGATCATCGAAGGCCTTGCTGATGCCTTCCACTTCGATCACTTTGCCGCCCAGGCGCGGTCCGGGCGGGATATACAGTTCGTTGGTTTCGTTGCGCTTCTGGAATTCCTGTGAACTCATCTCTTCGAAGCGGGCCAGGCGGGCCTTGCTCTTGGACTGGCGGCCCTTGGCGTTGGAACGCACCCACTCAAGCTCCTGCTTGATGGCTTTCTGGTGCGAGGCTTCCTGTTTGGATTCCATTTCCAGGCGCTTCTCTTTGTTCTCCAGCCACTGGCTGTAGTTGCCTTCGAACGGAATGCCGTGGCCACGGTCCAGTTCCAGGATCCAGCCGGCCACATTGTCGAGGAAGTAGCGGTCGTGGGTAATGGCGACCACAGTGCCATCGTAGTCGTGCAGGAAGCGCTCCAGCCAGGCCACGGATTCCGCATCCAGGTGGTTGGTGGGCTCGTCCAGCAGCAGCATGTCCGGGCCGGACAGCAGCAGGCGGCATAGGGCGACACGGCGGCGTTCACCGCCGGACAGTACTTTGACTTTCTGATCCCAGGCCGGCAGGCGAAGAGCGTCGGCGGCCACTTCCATTTTGCGTTCGATATCGTGGCCGTCGGTGGCCTGGATGATGGCTTCCAGTTCGCCCTGCTTTTTGGCCAGGGCGTCGAAATCGGCATCCGGCTCGGCGTATGCGGCGTATACCTGGTCCAGTTCGGCCAGGGCGTTGTGTACGTGGGCGACGGACTCGTCGACGATTTCCTTGACGGTTTTCTCTTCGTCCAGCTCCGGCTCCTGTGGCAGGTAGCCTACATTGATCCCGGGCTGTGGCCGGGCTTCGCCGATGTAATCCTGGTCGACACCCGCCATAATACGGAGCAGGGTGGATTTACCGGAGCCGTTAAGGCCGAGAACGCCGATTTTGGCGCCCGGGAAGAAGCTCAGGGAAATGTCTTTCAGAATCTCCCGCTTGGGTGGTACCACCTTGCCCACGCGGTTCATGGTGTATACGTACTGGGCCATATTGGCAGAATCCTTATCCGAAATTCGCGTAGATAACAGAAAACACGACAGGTGTCTGGCTAAGGCCTTCGGGGTGGGCGATTCGGGATCCTCAAAAACAGGGATGTTTTTGCGGAGCATACAGGGACGTATTCACAGCGTATCCCGAATCGCCCACCCCGAAGGCCGTCACTGCCAAAGTCGACACCATTGAATGTTGATCGGCTAAGGTATCTAAACCTATCCGGGATAGCAATTGAGTGAAAATCGGGATCCTCGGTGTGCCGGTATCTGCGGACGGCATAAAGGATGATTTTTAACCCGCTTTCGGGATAGAATAGCGGCCCAATTTTTCAGGGGTTACGGCATGCACAGAGGCAGCGCCGGGCCAGCCATACAGACAGGGGCAGCACATCCATGTTTAATCGTGATATGAAAATCGCCGGTTTCGATGACGAACTGTGGAACGCCATGCAGGCGGAAGAGAAGCGTCAGGAAGCGCACATCGAACTGATCGCGTCTGAAAACTACACCAGCCCGCGGGTGATGGAAGCCCAGGGCAGTGTGCTGACCAACAAATACGCTGAAGGTTATCCCGGCAAGCGTTATTACGGCGGCTGTGAGTTTGTCGATATTGCCGAAGACCTGGCCATTGCCCGTGCCAAGGAACTGTTTGGTGCTGCCTACGCCAATGTGCAGCCCCATTCTGGCTCCCAGGCCAACTCTGCCGTGTTCATGGCCCTGCTCAAACCCGGCGATACCGTTCTGGGCATGAGCCTGGCTCACGGTGGCCACCTGACCCACGGTGCCAGCGTTAACTTCTCCGGCAAGATCTATAACGCCGTTCAGTACGGTATCAACACCGACACCGGCTTGCTGGACTACGACGAAATCGAGGCACTGGCCGTTGAGCACAAGCCGAAGATGATCATTGCCGGCTTCTCAGCATATTCCCAGGAATTGGACTTTGCCCGCTTCCGTGCCATCGCCGACAAGGTTGGCGCCTACCTGTTTGTGGACATGGCTCATGTGGCTGGCCTGGTTGCTGCGGGCGTGTATCCGGACCCGGTGCCACACGCCCACGTGGTTGCAACTACCACTCACAAGACCCTGCGCGGCCCCCGTGGTGGCCTGATCCTGGCCTGTGATGATGAAGATCTGCAGAAGAAACTGAACTCTGCCGTATTCCCGGGTGGCCAGGGCGGCCCGCTGATGCACGTGATCGCTGCCAAGGCTGTGTGCTTCAAGGAAGCCATGAGCGATGAGTTCAAGGCTTACCAGAAGCAAGTGGTCAAGAATGCTGCAGCCATGGCTGAAGTGTTTGTTGAGCGTGGTTTTGACGTGGTTTCCGGTGGCACCAAGAACCATCTGTTCCTGGTCAGCCTGATCAAGCAGGACATTACTGGTAAAGACGCCGACGCCGCGCTTGGCAAAGCGCACATCACCGTGAACAAGAACGCCGTCCCGAATGACCCGCGCTCGCCGTTTGTGACCTCTGGTCTGCGCATTGGTACCCCCGCAGTCACCACCCGTGGTTTCAAGGAAGGGGAGTGTCGTGATCTGGCCGGCTGGATGTGTGACATCCTCGACAACCTCGAAGACGAAGCAACCATCAGCCGCGTGCGTGAGCAGGTAGAAGCGGTGTGTGCCCGCTTCCCGGTCTATGGCTAAGTGATAGCGTAACAAGACTGCCCGGGTGTTCCTAACGGAGCCCCGGGCTCTTCCTTTCCGGAGCATCTGAATTATGCATTGTCCTTTCTGTGGTGAAGCCGATACCAAGGTGATTGATTCGCGCCTGGTGGCTGAAGGTGATCAGGTTCGCCGCCGCAGGGAGTGTTTGTCCTGCCGCGAGCGGTTCACTACGTTCGAAAACGCCGAGCTGGTGATGCCGCGCGTGGTCAAGCAGGATGGCACCCGGCAGCCATTCGATGAAGAAAAGCTTCGGGCAGGCCTGATGAAGGCGCTGGAAAAGCGGCCGGTCAGCATCGAGGAAATCGACGCTGCCCTGAACCGCATCAAGTACCGCCTGCGTTCCACTGGCGAGCGTGAAGTAAAGTCGATGCAGCTCGGTGAGGAAGTGATGACAGAGCTGCGCCAGCTCGACAAGGTGGCCTACGTTCGCTTTGCCTCTGTTTATCGCAGCTTTCAGGACATCAACGAGTTCAAGGAAGAGATTGAACGATTGTCTCAGGGCAATGGTGAAACCGCGGCTGATGTGGCAAGGGCGTTGGCCGACAAGCAGTCCGGAAAAGGCAAGGCATGATTGCAGACCGTGACCGGGCGATGATGGCCCGGGCCATTCAGTTGGCCTGGCGTGGTCGCTATTCTACCCACCCCAACCCCCGGGTTGGCTGCGTGATTGCCAAGGGCAACCGCATCGTCGGGGAAGGCTGGCACGAACGTGCCGGAGAGGCTCACGCAGAAGTTCGCGCTCTGAGTCAGGCAGGCCAGGATGCCCGTGGGGCGACCGCGTATGTCACCCTGGAGCCCTGCAGCCATTATGGCCGAACGCCGCCCTGTGCCAGAGCGCTGATCGATGCTGGCGTGGCGCAGGTATTTGCCGCAACCAAAGATCCTAATCCGTCAGTGTCTGGCCGGGGGCTGGACATGCTCCGGGATGCCGGCATCAAGGTGACCGAGGGGTTGATGGCCGATGAAGCGGTTCGCTTGAACCCCGGTTTTATGAAGCGCATGAATACTGGCCGGCCCTGGGTTCGCCTGAAAATGGCCGCCAGCCTGGATGGCCGTACTGCCATGGCCTCTGGCGAAAGCCAGTGGATCACCGGGACCGAAGCCCGGAGGGACGTGCAGCGGCTGCGCGCCATCAGCGATGCTATCCTGACGGGAGTAGGTACCGTTCTGGCGGATGATCCATCGTTGACGGTGCGTCGGGATGAAATGGGGGAGATTGGTGATGCCACGGACCCCTCACGCCAGCCTCTGCGGGTTATTGCAGACCGGGACGCCCGCACACCGGCGACGGCGCGTATTCTCCAGGGGGGCAATGTTCAGGTGTTCTGCGCCAGTTCGGCACTGGCATCGGCGCCGGCGCAGGATCTGGCCGCGCTGGGCGTTAGCCTGACCGGTGTGGCCTGGAAAGATAATGGTGTTGACCTTGCTGAGCTGCTGGATGCCCTGGGCGAACTTGGCATCAACGAATTATTGGTAGAGGCGGGGCCAACACTGGCCGGAACGTTCATTCGGGAAAACCTTGTGGATGAACTCTGGTTGTATCAGGCGCCGGTATTTCTGGGCAGCACCGGGCGACCAACCGCTCATCTGCCGCTTGAAACAATGGCTGATAAAGTGCAATGGAAAGTGCTGGATCGGCGTCAGGTGGGTGAGGATCAGAGGCTGATCCTGGCCCGCAGCTAATCATTCAATTCATTCCCTTCGGTCGCAGCAAGATGCGGCCAGGGTGACAGGGTGCAGAACCGTATGGCACTGAACAGCATTGAAGACATCATCGAAGACATCCGCCAGGGCAAAATGGTGATCCTGATGGACGATGAGGATCGCGAGAACGAAGGCGATCTGGTAATGGCTGCAGAACATTGCACGCCGGAAGCGATCAATTTCATGGCTCGCTTCGGCCGGGGCCTGATCTGTATGCCGATGACCCGGGACCGCTGCGAGCAGCTGGGCTTGCCATTGATGGTGCAGCAGAATGCTTCCGGCTTCGGCACCAAGTTCACGCTGTCTATCGAGGCGCGTGAAGGCGTGACCACCGGTATCTCTGCGGCTGATCGCGCCCGCACGGTACAAGCGGCGGTTGCCCGCAATGCCAAGGCGTCAGACCTGGTTCAGCCGGGCCATATTTTCCCCTTGATGTCGGATCCTGGTGGGGTGTTGAGCCGGGCCGGGCACACCGAAGCCTCCTGTGACCTGGCGGCTCTTGCCGGTTGCGAGCCTGCCGGCGTGATCTGTGAAATCATGAATGACGACGGTTCCATGGCGCGCCGTGAAGACCTGGAAAGATTCGCAGAAGAGCATGACCTGAAAATCGGCACCATCGCAGATCTGATCCACTACCGCACCATGAATGAAAAAACCGTGGAGTGCGTGGAAGAGCACGACCTGGATACCGAGTATGGTCTTTTCAAGTTACGTACCTACCGAGACAACATTCAGGGGGCTGCCCACCTGGCCATGGTGATGGGAGATATTGCCCCTGAAGAGCCTGTGTTTGTGCGCGTACACATCACCGATACCCTTCGGGATCTGCTGGGTGCACGCCGAAAGGACTCGCGCAGTTGGCCATTGCACCATGCCCTTGAGAAAGTGGCTGAGGAAGGGCGTGGCGTTGTGGTTCTGCTGAACAGCGCTGAAGACAGCTATAACCTGGAAGATCGAATCCAGGAATTCTACGACGAGGGCACAGCATCTGCCGGGAAGGGCAGTTCTGGCGTGTACTTCACCGTCGGAACCGGTTCCCAGATTCTGCGGGATATCGGCGTAGGCAAAATGCGCTTGTTGAGCCCGCCGGTAAAATTCTCTGCCATTTCCGGTTTCGATCTGGAAGTTGTGGAATACGTACCCTACACCCCCGAATGATAAACCCGGCTGCGGCTCTGAGTGCCGCAGCTCGCGAAGGAGCCCAAGATGGCAGATATCAAAGTAATTGAAGGTAATTTTACCCAGTGCAGCGGCCGTTACGCGCTGGTGGTTGGCCGGTTTAACGGTTTTGTGGTTGAAAGCCTGGTAGATGGCGCTGTAGACACCCTGTTGCGCCACGGTATTTCCAAAGACGACATCGCCATCATCCGGGTACCGGGTGCCTATGAAATGCCGCTGGCCGTCAAGCGCGTAGCCGAAACCTCCGACTACGATGCCATCATCGCCCTGGGCGCGGTTATTCGTGGTGGTACGCCGCACTTTGAGTATGTGGCTGGCGAAGCTTCCAGCGGCCTGGGTGCTGTCAGCCTGGAAACCGACGTACCGGTGACTTTTGGCGTTTTGACTGTGGATTCCATTGAGCAGGCTATCGAGCGTTCCGGCACCAAGGCTGGTAACAAAGGCGCGGAAGCCGCGATTACTGCCCTCGAGATGGTCAGTTTGTTCAAAAAGTTGGGTGAGTAATGAACGAAGCGGGTGATACCTCCCCTCAGCCGGGGAATACCAGCAAGCCAAAAGCTGGCGACCGTCGCCGGGCACGGGCTCTTGCCATGCAGGGCCTGTACCAGCGGCACTTCAGCAAAACGCCGATCTCTGACATTGAAGCGGAGTTCATGGTCGATAACGACATGAGCAAAGTAGACATCATGTATTTCCGGGATTTGTTGCGGGGCATCCATCGGGAACAGGCCGAACTGGATAAACTGATTGAGCCTTTCCTTGATCGGCCCCTGAAAGAGGTGGATCCGGTTGAGCTGGCGATTGTCCGCCTGGGCACCTATGAGCTGAAGCATCGGATTGATGTGCCCTACAAGGTGGTGATTAACGAAGGCATCGAGATGGCCAAGCGTTTTGGCGGTACCGAAGGCCACAAGTTTGTGAACAGTATTCTGGATAAACTGAGCCAGCGCCTGCGCCTGGCAGAGACTCGCCCGCGTTGATTCATGGGTGAATTCGAGCTGATCCGTCGCTTCTTTGTGCCCCTGGCCAACAAGGCCATGACAGATCAGCTTGTGCTCGGCCCCGGGGATGATTGCGCTATCCAGCGTGTTCCCGAGGGTCGGGATCTGGTCTTCTCAGTCGATACGCTGGTTGAAGGCGTTCATTTTCCTGCTAACTATTCCCCTTTCTGTCTGGGATGGCGAGCGCTGGCGGTAGCCACCAGTGATTTGGCTGCCATGGGCGCTACACCTGTTTGCTTTACCCTTGCACTGACATTGCCTGAGGCGCAGCCTGAATGGTTGGCGGATTTTGCCCAAGGGCTTGCTAAGGCCAGTGATAATTTCGGAATTGCTCTGGCCGGTGGCGATACTACCCGGGGGCCGTTGGCGGTCTCCATCCAGGTACACGGTACGGTGACACAAGGCTCTGCTATCCGGCGCTCTGGCGCCCGCCCGGGTGATCTTATCTGCGTGTCCGGACCATTGGGTGCCGCCGGCGCCGCACTCGAATTTCTGGAGGCAACCGCCCCAGCTTCCGACGAGAAAGCCGTGCTGGCTCGCTACCATTTTCCTGAGCCCAGGCTGGCGCTTGGCCAACAGCTGATTGGCAGGGCTTCAGCGGCGATCGATATCTCCGATGGCTTGCTGGCGGATCTTGAGCACATTCTCGAGCAGTCCGGTGTGGGTGCTGAGCTGGACGCCAATAGCATTCCAATGTTGCCGGAGTTGCGCCGACTTAAAGGGGTTGCGGCGCTCAGTCTGGCGTTGACCGCAGGCGACGACTATGAATTGTGCGTGGCCATCGCGCCTGATCAATACGCTGCCCTGGCACCGGAGGTGCAGGGTGGGTTGATTATTATAGGGCGTATTCAGCAGGCGTCGGGGCTGCGCGTTACGGGAGCGGACATGACGGAATCACCCGCCGGATTTGATCATTTTGGGAGATCGGTTTGAAGGACGAAGATCTGATGCATGAACCAGACAGTCCAACGGCTATACTGCCACCGGGCTTTTTGCGACACCCAGTGCATTTTCTGGCCTTTGGCTTCGGCAGTGGCGCCATGCCAAAGGCGCCCGGCACCTGGGGGAGCCTGGCGGCGATACCGGTATGGTACACCTTCGCCTGGTTGCCCCCGGTTGCCTATTGGCTGGTGGTTCTGGCGGCTTTCCTGGTGGGTATCTGGTTGTGTGGGAAAACCGCAGACGCGCTCAAGGTGCATGACCATGGAGGTATCGTCTGGGACGAGTTTGTAGGCATGTGGATAGCCCTTGGCCTGTTCCCAGACCAGATCTACGGCGTACTGATGGCGTTTCTGCTGTTCCGGCTGTTCGATGTGGTCAAGCCCTGGCCCATCAGTTGGCTGGATGCCCGGATGCCAGGAGGGCTGGGGATCATGGTGGATGATGTGGTGGCCGGATTCATGGCCCTGGTCTGCTTGTGGGGTATCGATGTTTGGGTAATGCCCTTCATCATCTGAAGAACATTACCCGGCGGATGGGCCAGCCGGAGCTTCCGTTCGGCCAGGTTTAATGGAGTTGCTGTTCTTCCGGTAGCATCCTGACCACGTGCAGAAATCGCTTGAGGCCGATCTCTGCACGTTCCCGGGACGCAAAGGGACCGCTGTCAAAGCCTTCCCGGGTGGTGAAATACCATTTGCTGCCTACACAGAAAAAACGACTGCTGCGAAAGGGTGCCGGGCCTTGTTCCCCGGTCCTGCGCTGAGTGTCCATGGTTGCTCCTGAGCCCGCTTATTCTTTTCTTCTCGGGCAACGCGTTTTGTTTGCCGACCTGATTAAAATTAATCCAATTGCCGCTTAATTCAACAATTTTTTACATTCTTGTGATCGGCGTTGCATGAGCCCGGTAAAAATCTCCGGTACTTGGCAGCCGCATATCAAAGCTTTGCTTGCTCCCCATGGCCTGGATGGTCAGAATGCGAGAGCGTGTGATTCCGTCATGGCCGCCCAGGCCTCTCAAGGAAAAGGAGATGAAATGAGTATGTGTCACGTTTCCAGGGTTTTCAAGTTGGTTGCCCTGATGCTGAGCGTTACCTTGGTAGGTTGTGCATCATCACTGACGCGAGTGGATGCCTGGCAGGGCGACCCCGAGGGGGCGGCGAACCCGGCGGTGTTGAAAGCCCCGGGTGAAATCCAGGTAGCTGCCATCAACGGCAGAAGCATGACCCGCTTCATGTTGGACGATCTGGCTCTGGACTACGGCTTGTTGCCCGGCGAAACCGAGGTCGTCTTTACCTACAAGACCATATGGGCCCGAACCGGGGTGGTGCGTGATGGCGAATCCAAAGTGCATACCGTTGAAAGCGAGCAACAAGTGGTGCGCTTCGACGCCCAGCCGGGCGCAGAGTATCGCTTCCGTTTTGACAAGCCGTCGTCGCGGCAGCAGGCTGAAGCCATGATGACGAGCTTTTCCGCAGCCATTATCGACAGTAATGGGGCGCTGGTGGCTGAATCCAGCAAGTGGGATGGGGCGTCTCAGGGCAGCGCTTCTCGCACGCCTTTGGCGGCATCTGGCGGTAGCGCCGGCAGCGAACCTGGCTCGACCACGCTGGAGCGCCTGAAAGCTCTGTGGGAAGACGCTACCGAGGAAGAGAAGCGAACCTTCCTGCGCTGGGCGTTTGAGTAATATTGTCGGCGGGCCGGGCGTTTGGTGCCCGGCCCGAGCTATCGGCGAAAGCGCTGAAGCCCGCCCTTGATCATGTTTTCAAGCGCCCCTAGTACCTCATCGGTCAGGTTTTGGCCGCTGCCGTGCGGAGTCTCCAGGCCCTGATCGGGGCCGAGGTCATGCAGGCATTCCTCGATCCCGGTCAGGCTATCCTCAATCAGGTCTTTCAGGCTGTCTCCATCGGGAACCACGTCCGGGCACAGGGTAAAGTTCAAAGTCAGTTGCCCCTGATAGCTCACCGCCACAATGACCAGACCAAGGCTATCGAACAGCGGGGCCGTGTTGTATTGCCGGATCAGTCGCGCGCCTTGCAGAAACAGCGGAACCTGTGGTCCGGGTACATTGGTGATCGGCAAGTTGAAGAGCGGGTGATAACGCTGCGCCACCTGCAGTTCGGAATATAGCCGGGCAGACAGCGCCAGCAGGGTGGATGGCAGCAGTTCTGTCAGCCGGTCGGCGGCAATGGCTTCTCGGTAGGGTTCAGACTCCACCGCGTTCTGATGGATTCGCCGGATCCGGGCCGCGGGATTGGGTTCGTTAGTGGCAAGATCCAGCAGCATCGCAGACATCTGGTTGCCGGTGGCTTTGCGCAGGCTGCTGGAGCGCACGGAAATCGGCGTCATTGCTACCAGAGACTTGTCGGTGTCGCCACCCTGTTGGTCGAGGTAACGGTGTAGCGTTTCAGCGCATAATCCGAGCACCACGTCGTTCAGGGTGACATCCCCGAGGCTGGCCTTGATTGCCTTGAGCCGGGACAGGCTGACACTGGCGGAGACAATGCGTCGGTTGGCGGTGATCTGCCGGTTAAACGGGCTGTGGGGAGCGGTGAACAGGGGCAAGGGTACCGGCAGTTTCTGCAGCTGTTTCTTGACCAGGCCCCGGGCGGTGGCTTCTGCCGCGTTGTAGGCGAGTGAGGCAACCTGCATGGGGGTCTTGAGCATGTTGGCGCTGGCCTGAAGAAATACACGCTCCTCGGAAGGCTCCGGTCGCGCCAGCCAGGGTCGTGGCGGTGCGATGGGTCGGGGCTCCGGCGTGTATTCCAGTAACTTGCCCATGATCTCCTCGCCACTGAAGGCATCAATGGCGGCATGGTGCAGTTTGACGATCAGCGCAAATCCTTGTTTATCGCCTTCCGGGTCGTCAATGCGAAAGCCGTCGACAAATGTGATGTGCCAAAGGGGCCGGTCACGTTTGAGCGGCTCTTCCATGATTTTTGACGCCAAAGACATCAGACTTGCCTGTTTACCGTGCTCGCCCAGGTTAACGTAGGCCAGGTGCCGCTCAATACTGAAGCCGGGGTCATCGATCCAGTAGGGGCGACCCAGGCGCAGGGGGATTTCCTTGAGCTTTTGCCGAAACAGGGGCACCACGTGCAGGCGGCTGCGCAGGTATGACACAAACGTGGTGAAGGCCAGGGGATCGCTCAGGCCGCTGGCGTCGAACAGGTACACACCGCCAATGTGCATGGGGGTGGTTTCTGACTCCAGGTAGAGAAACGAGGCATCCAGTTCCGACAGCTGACGCATCCAGCGCACTCCCTTGTGTGTCACGGTTAAGGTTGCGGGCCTTGGAGTATAGCCCATGGCATGATCGGGCCTATTGGCCCCTGTGCCCCGATTTTATTCCGGTTGAAGCCATTTGTGGATGGTCTCATCGTTGCTGAGTCTGTCCCAGAACCACATCAGTGCCTTGCCTTTGTCTTCGCTGTGGCGGGCCAGATGTACGCTGATGGCGGCGCGGGGTTCACTCGTCTCTTTGGCAATAAGCGAGCCCCGGGCAAGCTGTTCCCGGATTCGCGGGTAGGGGAGCCAGCCAACGCCCAGGCCTGCCTCCTGGGCCAGAATTTTTTGGTCAATGTTGCTGACGGTGAGGGTTCTCTGGAGCCGGAATATTCCCGCATGGCCGGGTGGCAGCGAGCGCGACGTATCCGCCGCTACCGCTGCAGGATACTGTGCAATATCCGCTTCGGCCAGCGGGCCGGTCTCACTGGCGAGAGGGTGTTCTGCGCCTACGGCAAACACAAACGGTACCTCCCCCAGTGATTTGGTGGCGAAAGCTCCGGCAGGTTTGCTCAGCAGGTCAGCCCCGACAACCATATCAACGCGACGGCTTTGCAGGGCATCCCAGGCACCGGCGAAGACTTCTTCGATAATCTGCACATCAACCGGAACCCCAAGCTGATGGAAATCCTGAATGGCCGGAAACAGGCATTCAGCCGGCAGCAGCGAGTTAAAGCCAATACGCAGCCGGGTTTCCCAGCCCTGGGCCACCTGCCGCGTGGTATGGGCAAGGTTCTCAGCGGCTTCCAGCAGTGAACGCCCCTCCTCAAGCAGATACCGCCCGGCCGAGGTCAACACAGCCTTATGACCGCTGCGGTCAAAGATACTGACGTTCAGATCCTCTTCGAGCTTCTGAACCGTGTAACTGATGGCGGATGGCACCCGGAACAGCTCCGAGGCAGCCCCGGCAAAACTGCCCTTGCGGTCAATGGCGTCCAGCACTTTGAGTGCGTCAATCGTAATGGCTGTATGCATGTTCGAATAATCTGAAAGTGTTTGCCAGAAATGCTTGCTATCAGCCTACCAGCCCACCCGGTAACCTGTCTCCAATATTTGTAAACGGGGTCAGACCCCTGTGAATTTGTGTGGACAAATAAATTGGGGTCAGACCCCTGTTGATAAGTCTACAGTTATGCACAGGGGTCTGACCCCAGGGGAGGTTTTATGGGTTTGTTGGTTGATGGTCAGTGGCACGACGAGTGGTATGACACGGACAAGACCGGAGGCAAGTTTGAGCGTGAAGCGGCTCGGTTTCGCAACTGGGTAACGGTTGATGGCTCGCCCGGTCCGGCGGGGGAGGGCGGCTTTGCGGCCGAGAGCGGGCGCTACCACCTGTATGTGTCTATGGCCTGCCCCTGGGCGCACCGGACATTGATATTCCGGAAGCTGAAGGGTTTGGAGCGTCACATTTCGGTGTCGGTTGTGCATCCGGACATGGTGGAGAATGGCTGGGAGTTTCGGGAGGATGATCCGGCTCACCAGGATCATCTGTATCAATCCCAGTTTATGCATCAGATCTACACTCGGGCCGCGCCAGATTATTCCGGTCGGGTCACCGTACCGGTGTTATGGGATAAGCGGCAGGAAACCATTGTCAGCAATGAGTCTGCCGATATCATCCGGATGTTCAATTCCGCGTTTAACGGCCTGGAAGGCGTGAAGTCCGGTCTGGATCTATACCCGGAGCAGCTGCGCGAGCAGGTAGATTCGGTGAACGAGCGGGTTTATGACACCGTTAACAATGGTGTTTACAAGGCCGGCTTCGCGACTGCACAGGACAAATACGAAGAAGCCTACAGCGCGCTGTTTGATTCTCTGGACTGGCTTGAGCAGATCCTGGCGGGGAAGCGCTATCTGACCGGCAGCCAGCTTACCGAGGCGGACTGGCGCCTGTTCACCACGTTGATTCGGTTTGATGCCGTGTATTACAGCCATTTCAAATGTAATCGCCGGCAGATCCGGGATTATCCGAACCTGTCGGGTTATGTGCGGGAGCTGTACCAGGTGCCCGGAGTGGCCGAGACGGTGGATATCCGGCAGATCAAGCAGCATTACTATGTCAGCCAGCGCACCATCAACCCGACACAGGTGGTGCCGGTTGGGCCAGATCTGGACTTCGATGCTCCCCATGGCCGCGAGCAGGTTGGCTAAGGCAGTAGAACGGGCGGCGCCTGATGGGTTGCCGCCCGGCTTGATGCTCAGCTGACTCGGGCTACCGCCACTTCAGTCAGCAACTCCAAGGCCTTCCGGTGCTCAGACTTCGGCAGGCAGGTGAGCAGGTCGCAGGCAATCTGTGCCTGCTCTTTTGCCTTGGCCATGGTGTATTCAATGGCGCCGGAGGATTTGACGATCTCCAATACCTTCGGCAGGTCGTCCAGCCCGCCTTTGCGGATGGCCTGACGAATCAGCTGCCGCTCTTCATCGCTGCCGTTGGCCATGGCATAAATCAGGGGCAGGGTGGTTTTCCCCTCGGCCAGGTCGTCGCCCACGTTTTTGCCCATGGCTTCGGCATCGCCCAGATAATCGAGAACGTCGTCCACCAGCTGGAACGCCAGGCCTAGATGCTTGCCATAGTCTTTCAGTGCAGTTTCCTGCTTGTCATCGGCGCCCGCCAGCAGCGCGCCGGTGTGGGAGGAGGCCTCGAACAGCATGGCAGTCTTGTTGTGGATGACCACCATGTACTGCTCTTCGGTAAGATCCGGGTTTTTCACGTTCATCAGCTGCATTACTTCGCCTTCGGCAATCACCGCCGTGGCGTGGGACAGAACGTTCATGATCGGCAGGCTTTCCAGTTCCACCATCATCTCGAAGGCCCGGGCGTAGAGGAAATCACCTACCAACACACTGGGAGCATTGCCCCATTTTGCGTTGGCGGTGCTGCGGCCCCGACGCATGTCAGAGGTATCGACAACATCGTCGTGGAGCAGGGTGGCGGTGTGCAGGAACTCAATGACGACAGCCAGTTTCAGGTGTTCGCTTTCGCTGTAGCCGGCAGCCCGACTGGATAGCAGTACCAGCAGCGGCCTCAGGCGTTTGCCGCCGCTTTCAATGATGTATTGAGCGATCTTCTCAACCATTGGGACGTCAGAGGCAAGCCGCTGGATTATCAGGTCATTGACGCGGCTGAAGTCTTCCGCCACGGTGTCATGGATGCGCTGGGCTGTCATCGGGCTGGTACGTCCCTTGCTGGTGTTTTCGTTGAGTTTTCGGGCAGGACGCGGCAATGCTAGGTATTGCTGCCTACAGTGTCAACTTGCCCGGGAATCTCACTTGTATTGCCCGGCGGCTTTTCGTACAATCACGCGCCCAACTCATCCCAACCTGCGCTCCCTGCAATAGGGTCGCCAGAGCGCCTCCCTTAGAACCAGGTGGATAAGAGCAGGGATGGGTCAATCGCGGAGACTATGAATGTACGCAGTTATTGTTAGCGGTGGTAAGCAGCACCGTGTAAAAGAAGGCGAAACTCTGAAGCTGGAGAAGCTGGAAGTTGAAACCGGCGGCTCTGTTGAGTTCGATCGTGTTCTTCTGGTTGCCAACGGCGACGACGTAAAAGTCGGTGCCCCGGTAGTTGATGGTGCAAAGGTGACCGCTGAAGTGGTTAGCCACGGTCGTCACGACAAGATCAACATCATCAAGTTCCGTCGTCGTAAGCACCACATGAAGCGTCAGGGCCACCGTCAGTGGTTTACTGAAGTCAAGATCACGGGTATCCAGGGCTAAGCCCTCGAATAACCCCTTAATTAAGGAGGCTGGTAATGGCTCATAAAAAGGCAGCAGGTAGTACCCGTAACGGTCGCGATTCCGAGTCGAAACGACTTGGTGTCAAGCGCTACGGCGGTGAGACTGTCACTGCAGGCAGCATCATCATTCGTCAGCGTGGCACCCGTTTCCACGCCGGCAGCAACGTAGGCATTGGCAAGGACCACACCCTGTTCGCGAAAGCGGAAGGTCAGGTGAAGTTCGAGACCAAAGGCCCGCAGAACCGCAAGTTCGTGAGCATCGTTCCGGCTGCGTAAGCAGCGGCGATCCGGTTCTGTCGAACCTTGGGTGAGCCTGATATGCTGATCTGATCAGCCCTCAGGTGAATCCGGAGCCCCGCAAAGCTTCCATGAGGCTGCGGGGCTTTTTAGTTTATGCAAAGGCATCAGGCGTATGAAATTTGTAGACGAAGCCACCATCATTGTTGAAGCCGGTAAAGGCGGCCACGGCTGCCTGAGTTTCCGGCGGGAAAAGTATGTACCCAAGGGTGGTCCCGACGGCGGTGACGGCGGGGATGGCGGCTCTGTCTACCTGGAAGCAGACAGCGCTCTGAACACGCTGATCGATTACCGCTTCCAGCGCAAACACAAGGCCCAGAATGGCGAGCCGGGTGCTGGGCGTAACTGCACGGGTAACAAGGGTGAAGATCTGGTGCTGCCGGTACCGGTAGGCACCACCGTTGTGGATATGGATACCCATGAAGTGCTGGGCGACCTCACCAAGGAAGGCCAGCGCCTGAAGGTGGCCCAAGGTGGTTTTCATGGCCTGGGGAATACCCGTTTCAAGTCATCGGTCAATCGTGCCCCGCGACAGACCAGTAAAGGCTCGGAAGGTGAGACCCGTAATTTGCGCCTGGAGCTGAAGGTTCTTGCGGATGTCGGTTTGCTGGGCATGCCCAATGCCGGCAAATCTACTTTCATTCGGTCGGTATCTGCGGCAAAGCCGAAGGTGGCTGACTACCCGTTTACCACGCTGGTACCCAATCTTGGTGTGGTTAGTGTTCAGGCTCACCAGAGCTTTGTCATTGCCGACATTCCGGGGTTGATCGAAGGCGCTGCCGAGGGCGCAGGGCTGGGTATCCGCTTCCTTAAACATCTGGTGCGTACCCGCTTGTTGCTGCACTTGGTGGATGTGGCGCCTTACGATGGTTCATCCCCCGTTGAGGCGGTAAAGGCCATTGCTCACGAGTTGGAGAAGTTTAGCGAAACCCTGGCCAGCCGCCCCCGTTGGCTGGTGCTGAACAAGGTCGATATGGTGCCAGAAGAAGATCGTGAAGCCCATTGCCGGGCCATCGTGGATGAGCTGGGTTGGGAAGGTCCGGTATTCCGCATCTCGGCATTGAGTGGTGAAGGTACCAAGCCGTTGGTTCAGGCGGTGATGCGCTGGATTGAAGAGCAGGCGGAGCAGGAAGCCGAGAACCCGGAAGTTGCCGAGCAGGAGGCCGCTCGTCGCCGCCGGATGGACGAAGAGGCGCGCGCCAGAATTGAAGCTGATCGACAGGCTCGCCGGGCTGCGCGAGAAGCCGATGACGATGATGACTTTGATGATGACGATTACGACGTCGAAGTCGTCTACGCCCCTGAGTAAACCGCAACCCCAAGGGACAGAATCACAATCATGAGTGAACGCCTCCAGCTCCGAAAGGCTCGACGTCTGGTTATCAAAATTGGTAGTGCCTTGCTTACCGATGATGGCAAGGGGTTGGATGTCGCGGCCCTCGGGTTGTGGGTAGACCAGATTGCGGAGCTGATTGCCGAAGGCGTGGAAGTGGTGGTGGTGTCCTCGGGTTCGGTGGCTGAAGGCATGAGTCGACTGGGCTGGAGCTCGCGGCCCCAGCATTTGCACGAGTTGCAGGCCGCTGCGGCAGTTGGTCAAATGGGCCTGGTGCAAACCTGGGAGGCGCAGTTCAAGCGCCATGATATTCACACCGCCCAGATCCTGCTCACCCACGATGACCTCTCGGATCGCAAGCGTTACCTGAACGGTCGTAGCACGTTGCGCACACTTCTGGATTACGGTGTGGTGCCCATCGTCAATGAAAACGATACGGTGGTGACCGATGAGATTCGTTTTGGCGACAACGATACGCTTGGGGCGCTGGTTGCCAACCTGATCGAAGCTGATGGTCTGATCATCCTGACCGACCAGCTGGGGTTGTTTAACAAGGACCCCCGTAAGCACCAGGACGCCGAGCTGGTTACCGAGCGTAGAGCCGAGGATCGTGATTTGGATGCGATGGCCGGCGGTGGCGCCGGGGCGCTCGGCCGTGGCGGTATGCTGACCAAACTTCGGGCCGCCCGGTTGGCCGCCCGTTCCGGAGCTTTCACAGTGATTGTCGGTGGGCGTATTGAGCATGCGATTTCTCGCCTGCGCCAGGGAGATGTGATTGGCACGTTGTTGCTTCCAGAGCAGGGCAGAATGGCGGCTCGCAAACAGTGGATTGCCAGCCATCTGCAAACCCGGGGTAAGTTGACGCTGGATGATGGTGCGGTAAAGGTGTTGCGTCAGGGCGGTCGCAGTTTGTTGCCGGTAGGCGTGAAGGCAATTGCCGGCCAGTTCCGGCGGGGCGAGATGGTGTCATGTGTTGACCTGAATGGTCGGGAAATTGCCCGCGGGCTGGTAAACTACGATGCTGACGAAGCAAGGGCCATTGCCGGCCGCTCAAGTGATCGCATTGCCGATGTGTTGGGTTATGTCTCTGACGAAGAGATGATTCATCGGGATAATCTGGTTGTGGTCTGAGTTGTTCGTATAACAGGTAAATTTCAGGCACAAAAAAACCGGCATGAAGCCGGTTTTTTATGAGCGCAAGATTTAGGCAGCTTTCAGCGCCTTGATCTTGGCGTTCAGGCGGCTCTTATGACGAGCAACCTTGTTCTTGGCGAAGATGCCTTTGTTGACCATGCTGTCCAGAATCGGCTGAGCGGTCTTCAGGGCTTCTTGAGCGCCTTCGTAGCTGCCGGCTTTGATCTGGGCGTCTACTTTCTTCATGTAAGTACGTGCCATGGAACGCAGGCTGGCGTTGTGCTTGCGGTTTTTCTCGTTCTGACGAGCGCGCTTCTTGGCTTGCGGGGAATTTGCCACCGTAAAACTCCTGAAATTCGTTGCTGTAACTACTGAATATGTTTACATCGCAGGCGCGCCAAAACCAGCGCGTCGGAATAAATGACGCGGAACTATGCCGCCGAAAGCCCCAAATGTCAAGGCCGGCGGCGCAGTAATCCCCGCGTTGAAAAGGCCTGTGATACACTCCCGCATCGCCTCCATGGGGCCTGAACCGGCTGTGGCTGGCACCTTGCGGATTACCGAAATGCCGTTCCGGCTTGAACTTTGGATTTCTGGACGCCCATAACCATGTCATCGGAACCTCGACCAATAGATTCTCAGCCCCCAGTTCAGGAGCCGCCGAAAGCGCCCGGCTTGCTGCGTTCATCCGGGGTGGTTGGCGTGATGACTATGCTATCGCGGGTGCTGGGGTTGGTGCGGGATATGGTGATTGCCCGCTATTTCGGGGCCGGTACCGCGGCGGATGCCTTCTTTGTGGCGTTCAAGATTCCCAACTTCCTGCGCCGCCTGTTTGCGGAAGGGGCCTTTTCCCAAGCCTTTGTGCCGGTATTGTCGTCTTACCGGGAAAAACGCGACATCTCCGAGGTCAAGCGCCTGGTGGATGCAGTGGCTGGCTCTCTTGGTCTGGTGCTGCTGGCGGTTACGCTGGTCGCCATGCTCGGGGCTCCGGTGCTAACTACTATTTTCGCGCCAGGCTTTCTGGGCGATGACGTCAAGTTCGCTTTGGCCAGCGATATGCTGCGCATCACGTTTCCATACCTGCTGCTGATCTCTCTCACGGCGTTCGCCGGTGGCATTCTGAATAGTTATGACCGGTTCGCGATTCCTGCGTTTACACCGGTGTTGCTGAATCTGGCCATGATCGGCGCAGCCATCTTCCTGGCGCCTGTGATGGATGAACCTGTGATGGCGCTGGCCTGGGGGGTGTTTATTGCCGGAGCCCTGCAGTTGTTTTTCCAGTTGCCCTTCCTGATGCGCCTGGGGCTGCTGCCAAGGCCGAGGGTGGATTACAAGCATGAGGGCGTCAGCCGAATACTGAAATTGATGGCGCCGGCGCTGTTCGGCGTGTCGGTAAGTCAGATCAACCTGCTGCTGGATACCGTGCTGGCCTCTTTCCTGCAAACGGGCAGCGTGTCCTGGTTGTACTACTCTGATCGTTTGTCTGAATTGCCGCTTGGGGTGTTCGGTATCGCAATTGCCACGGTGATTCTGCCCAGCCTGTCGCGCAAGCATGCGGCGGCGTCCAAAGATCAGTTTGCCGCTACCCTGGACTGGGCCGTGCGCGCGGTGCTGTTGATTGGTGTGCCGGCAGCGCTGGCACTGGCACTGTTGGCGGAACCGCTGATTGCCACCCTGTTCCATTACGGTGAGGTGACCGATCGTGATGTGACCATGTCGGCCCAGAGTCTCCGGGCTTATTCCGCCGGCCTGCTGGCGTTCATGCTGATTAAGGTGCTGGCGCCGGGCTTTTTCTCCCGGGAAGACACCAAAACGCCGGTCAAGATCGGCGTAATTGCCATGGTTGCCAATATGGCCTTCAACCTGGCGTTGATTGTGCCGCTGGCTCATGCTGGCCTGGCGCTGGCGACTTCCATTTCGGCCTGGCTGAACGGCTACCTACTCTGGCGCGGATTGCGCAAAGAGGGCGTCTGGAAAAGCCAGCCGGGCTGGCCCAGGTTCCTGATTCAGTTGTTGGTGGCCAATGCCGCCCTGGCGGCGGTGGTGTTCTGGCTGAATGCCCCGGTGGCAGACTGGCTTGCCGCCAGTGGTCTGCAGCGGGCCATCGATATGGGGATTCTGGTGGTTGCCGGGGTGGCGGCCTATTTTGTGGCTCTGGCCCTGGTAGGTGTGCGGGTTCGCCAGTTCCGCCAGAAGTAAGCAGCCTCAAGATTTCTACCGCACCCCAGCATGAGGTATAATCGCGCGTTTTCTCACCAGCGCATCTCGCTTCTCGGGCAGGTGCGCCACAAAGCCAGCTGGCAAGTTAAGGTTCGCAGTACATGCGTCTGATTCGAGGCCTGACCAATCTTAAGCGCCTGTCCGGGCAAGCGGATTCGCCGCTCGCCGATGGCTGTGTGGTGACCATCGGTAATTTCGACGGCGTGCACCTGGGCCACAAAACCATTATTGATCAGGTGAAGCAGAAAGCCGCTGAGCTGGATGTGCCCTCGGTGGTGATGATTTTTGAGCCTCAGCCCCGGGAGTTTTTCCAGGGTGCTGACGCGCCACCACGACTCATGCCGTTCCGCCAGAAATTTGAGGCGTTGTTGGCCGAGGGCGTGGATGTGGTGCTGTGCATCCGTTTCGACGAGCGATTCCGCAGCTATTCTGCGATGGGCTTTGTGGAAGATGTGCTGATCCAGGGCATGGCGGTGCGCCATCTTGTGGTGGGTGATGACTTCCGTTTTGGCTGCGACCGGGCCGGGGACTTCAGATTGCTGGAGCAGGTGGGCCAGGAGCATGATTTTACCGTCGAAAATACCCGCACTGTGACGGTAGACGGCGAGCGGGTAAGCAGTACCCGCGTGCGCAATGCCCTGAATGTGAACGGCCTTGAGGAAGCGGAACGGCTGCTCGGGCACCCTTACCGCATCCATGGCCGGATTGTGTACGGGCGCCAGTTGGGCCGGCAGATCGGTGCCCCCACAGCTAACATCCTGCTGCATAAGATGCCGGCGCTGCGTGGTGTGTACGTGGTGCGGGCCCGGCTTGAAACCGGTGAATGGCGCGATGGCGTGGCCAATATCGGCCTGCGGCCCACGGTAGACGGCAAGCGGCCATCACTGGAAGTGCACCTGTTCGACTTTGCTGGCACACTTTATGGCCAGCATTTGGAAGTGGTGTTCCGCCATGGCCTGCGGGACGAAGTGAAATTCGACTCTGTTGACGAACTGAGGCAACAGATCGCCCGGGATTTTGAGCATGCCCGGGCCTGGCTGGCGAATAACCCCGCCATGCCGGAAACCTGATTCAACTGACCAACTAAAGAGTACGCACACAAACATGAGCGACTACAAGCATACCCTGAATCTGCCGGAAACCGCGTTTCCCATGCGCGGTAACCTGGCCAATCGCGAGCCGGAGATGCTCAAGCGGTGGCAGGACCTGAACGTCTACGGCAACCTGCGCAAGCAGCGTGAAGGCCGGGAAAAGTTCATCCTGCACGATGGCCCTCCTTACGCCAACGGCAGCATTCACATCGGGCATGCGGTCAACAAGATTCTGAAAGACATGATCGTGAAATCCCGCAGTTTCATGGGCTATGACGCACCCTACGTGCCCGGCTGGGATTGCCACGGCCTGCCCATTGAACACAAGGTGGAGCAGGAAATCGGCAAAGCCGGCGTTAAGGTGGATTACAAAACCTTCCGCCAGGCCTGTCGCGATTACGCTATCAAGCAGGTTGAAGGCCAGAAAGCCGATTTTATTCGCCTGGGTGTGATGGGCGAGTGGGACAAACCCTACCTGACCATGGACCCGAAAGTTGAAGCGGGCATTGTGCGGGCGCTGGGCAAGATCGTGGCCAAGGGCCACCTGGTACGTGGATTCAAGCCGGTTTACTGGAGTGTGGTTGGTCAGTCCGCACTGGCAGAAGCGGAAGTTGAATACCAGGACAAAACCTCTACCCAGATCGACGTGCGTTTCACTGCCGTGGATCAAGAGGCTGTCCTAAGCGCCTTCGGCACCGACGGCGGCCAGGGCGATGTGTCGGTTGTGATCTGGACCACCACCCCCTGGACCATCCCGGCCAACCAGGCGGTGTCCATCGGCGCCGATCTGGAATACGCCTTGGTGCAACTGGATGCCGGCAACGGCCCGGAGCGCCTGATTCTGGCCACCGATATGGTGCAGGGCATCATGGCTCGCTGGGGGGTGGAAGATTATCAGGTGCTGGCCAATGTGGTCGGTTCAGCGCTGGAAAACCAGCTATTGCACCATCCGGTGTATGACAAACAGGTTCCGGTGCTGCTGGGCGACCATGTCTCCCTGGATGCCGGTACCGGCGCAGTCCACACCGCACCAGACCACGGTATGGAAGACTTTGAAGTAGGCAGGGCCTACGGCATTGGCACCATCAACCTGGTGAAAGCTGACGGTACCTACACCGAAGCGGCTGGCGAGTTTGCCGGCGTGCACGTATACAAGGCCGACGAGCCGGTATGCAGCGCCCTTGAGCGTGAAGGTAAGCTGGTGCGCTCGGAGAAATTCCGCCACAGCTACCCGCACTGCTGGCGGACCAAAACCCCGCTGATCTATCGGGCCACGCCCCAATGGTTCATCAGCATGGACAAGCTCAACCTGCGCGCCGATGCTCTGGAAGCCATCAAGGGCATCCGCTGGGTGCCATCGTGGGGCCAGAATCGTATCGAGGCCATGTTCGAGCAGAGCCCGGACTGGTGTATCTCCCGTCAGCGCACCTGGGGTGTACCGATCACCTTGTTTATCCACAAGGAGACCCAGGAACTGCATCCGAACACCCAGGAACTGATCGAGAAGGTAGCCCAAGCGGTGGAAGCCGGCGGCATCGATGCCTGGTACGACATTGACCAGAAGGAACTGCTGGGCGCAGACGCCGACCAGTACGAAAAAGTAATGGATACCCTGGATGTCTGGTTTGATTCCGGTGTCACCCACGACTCTGTTCTGAGAGTGCGGGAGGAACTGGGCCAGTTCCCGGCCGATCTGTACCTGGAAGGCTCCGACCAGCACCGAGGCTGGTTCCAGTCGTCCCTGAAAACCTCCATCGCCATGAATGGCGTGGCCCCGTACAAGCAGGTGCTGACCCACGGCTTCACCGTGGACGCCAAGGGCTACAAGATGTCCAAGTCCATGGGTAACGTCATCGCACCACAGGAAGTGATGAATGAGCTGGGTGCGGACATTCTGCGCTTGTGGGTTTCCGCCACCGACTACAGCGGCGAGATGAGCGTCTCCAAGGACATCCTGCGCCAGACGGCAGACGGCTACCGCCGTATCCGTAACACCGCCCGCTTCCTGCTGAGCAACCTGACCGGGTTTGATCCGGAGCAGCACACGGTGGCGCCGGAAGACATGATCGCCCTGGACCGCTGGATGGTGGACCGTGCCCTGCAGCTGCAGAAGGAGCTGCACGAAGACTACGGCAACTACGCCTTCCTGCGGATTTACCAGAAGGTATACAACTTCTGTGAATCCACCCTGGGCGGTTTCTACCTGGACATCATCAAAGATCGCCAGTACACCACCCAGGCTGACAGTCTGGCGCGGCGTTCCTGCCAGACGGCGCTCTATCATGTAGCCGAAGCCCTGGTGCGCTGGATTGCCCCGATCCTGAGCTTCACCGCCGATGAGATCTGGCAGCACCTGCCAGGCAAGCGCGGTGACACCGTGTTTTATGAAACATGGTACGAAGGCCTGACCGCTCTGCCGGAAGACTTTGATCTGGGCCGGGACTACTGGCGCGAGATCTACGCGGTAAAAGAAGCCGTCAACAAGTGCCTGGAAGAAGCCCGTGCCCGTGGCGAAATCAAAGGCTCCCTGAGTGCGGAAGTTACTTTGTACTGTGAAGGTAGCCTGGCTGAGCGCCTGAACCACCTGGGTGAAGAGCTGCGCTTTGTGCTGATAACCTCTGAAGCTACCGTGAAACCGGTGAGCGACGCAGCGGGTGCAGAGCAAACCAACCTCGAAGGCTTGTTGGTGAAAGTCACTCCGGCCGCCCACGCCAAATGCGAACGCTGCTGGCACCACCGCGAAGATGTGGGTGCCAATGCGCAGCACAGCGACCTGTGCGGCCGCTGCGTCACCAACGTGGAAGGCCCGGGCGAAACCCGCGCCTACGCTTGATGGACGCTGTGATGACTGAAACCCGTGTGGGTAGTAAATTGAAATGGTTGTGGCTGGCGGTGCTGGTGATTGCCCTGGACCTGGGTACCAAGGCTCTCGCCACCGCCATGCTCACCTACGGTAACCCGGTACCGGTGATGCCCAGCTTCAATCTGACCCTGCTGCACAACACGGGCGCTGCTTTCAGCTTTCTGGCGGATGCCGCCGGCTGGCAGCGCTGGTTCTTCGTAACCCTGGCCATCGTGGTCAGCGTGGTGTTGGTGGGCTGGCTCAGAAAACTCCAGAGCCACGAAACCTGGATGGCCATCGCCATCGTACTCATCCTTGGTGGCGCCCTTGGTAACGTCTACGACCGGGTGGTGCATGGCTACGTTGTGGACTTCCTGCATTTCTACTGGCAGGACTGGCACTTCCCGGCCTTCAATCTGGCCGACACCGCCATCACCATCGGTGCCGCCATGATGATACTCGACGCATTCCGCAAACCCGCTGACGACAGCGGGGATGCCAACCGGAGCAACTGATTCCCATGAGAGAACTGCCCATCGACAAGGGGACCCGCGTAAAACTCCACTTCGCCCTCAAATTCGAAGACGGCGAAACCGTGGACTCCACCTTTGATAAAGAACCGGCCACCCTGGAAATCGGCGACGAAAACCTGCCGGAGAACTTCGAAGCCTATTTGATGGGCCTGAAAGCCGGCGATCACCAAACCTTCCAGGTGCCGCCGGAAAAAGCCTTCGGTCAGCACAACCCCAGCAACGTACAAACCTTCAAACGCCACGAATTCAGCGCCGACATGGTGCTGGAACCCGGTGTGGTAGTGTCCTTCGCCGACGCGCGCCAGCAGGAACTGCCCGGTGTGATCAAGCGGGTAGAAGGCGATCAGGTGGATGTGGACTTTAATCATCCGCTGGCAGGGCATACACTGAGTTTTGAAGTGAGGATCATTGATGTGGAGCCGGCTGGCCAGACTCATTGAAGGCTCGAATTCAGCCTTGAACACCTGATCCGAATATAGCGGGGTGCGGGGAGGTGCTTTCAGGGACTTTCTGCAGCAGGGATGCTGCAGTCAAGCGTACACGGACGTATTCACAGCGTGTCCCTGAAAGCACCTCCCCGCAGCACGCGGGCGACCAACTCCACCAGGCGGAAACTCCAAAGGCAAGATGATGCAAATCCGACTCGCTAACCCTCGTGGCTTCTGTGCCGGCGTAGACCGCGCCATAGAAATCGTAAACCGCGCCCTCGACGTATTCGGCGCCCCCATCTACGTACGCCACGAAGTCGTCCACAACAAATTCGTCGTCGACAACCTCCGCAACCGCGGGGCCATCTTTGTCGACGAACTGCATGAAGTGCCAGACGACAAACTGGTGATCTTCAGCGCCCACGGCGTATCCCAGGCCGTACAGAACGAAGCCGCCCGCCGCGGCCTGAAAGTCTTCGACGCCACCTGCCCACTGGTCACCAAAGTCCACATGGAAGTCATGCGCTACAGCCGCGACGGCCGCGAGTGCATCCTCATCGGTCACCACGGCCACCCGGAAGTAGAAGGCACCATGGGCCAGTACGACCACAGCAACGGCGGCGATATCTATCTGGTGGAAGACGAGGCCGACGTACAAAAGCTGGAAGTCAAGGACCCCAGCCGCCTCGCATACGTCACCCAGACCACCCTCTCCATGGACGACACCGCCCGGGTGATCGACGCCCTGCGCGCCAAATTCCCGGAAATCGAAGGCCCCCGCAAAGACGACATCTGCTACGCCACCCAGAACCGCCAGGATGCCGTCAAGCAGTTGGCCGGAGACTGCGATCTGATGCTGGTTGTCGGTTCCCCCAACAGCTCCAACTCCAACCGCCTGCGGGAGCTGGCCGAGCGTATGGGCACCCCTGCTTATTTGATCGACGAAGCGGCCCAGATTGAACCCCAATGGCTGGAAGGTAAGCAGGCCGTCGGTGTGACGGCGGGTGCTTCGGCACCGGAAGTACTGGTGGCGGATGTGATCAGTCGGCTGAAGGAGCTGGGCGGGGACGAGCCCCAGGAAATCTCCGGGCGAGAGGAGAATATTGTGTTCTCGATGCCCAAGGAGTTGCGGATTGATGTGGTTGAGGTTGAATGAAACCGTATGAGGGCTTTGAATCGGCCGCCAAGAACCTTCGATTCGTAATAAAACAACACCCCAATCGTCTCAGTGTGAACTAAGTCTCCTGTAAAAAACGCAAACGACCGTTCATTTGCAGATGGAGACCGCTTATCCGTCAGTAGATGCGGTCCTTATCAGCTGCGATTAATCTTTATCCATAAAAGCTGGAAAAGGTTAGTCCGTCCTTATGATGCGTGCTCGTGGTTTTACGATTGTTGAGCTGATGTTGACAGTAGTGATCCTCGCTATTGTCTCGTTGCTTGCCATTCCCTCTTTTGAACGCATGATTCTTGAGAACAGAATCTCATCCCAAACTAACGAGTTGAGCAGTTTGATTAGTTTCGCTAGAAGTGAAGCGGTCAAACGCCCTGGTATCTTCGTGACACTATGCCCAACTAGTGACAATGCGAGCTGTTCAGCAAGTAACAGTTGGGAAAATGGTTGGATTGTAATGAGTGATGCTGATGGAGATCGCAATCTTGATAGTGCGGATGGGGACGCGGTTCTAAGAGTCGTTCCTCAACTGTCCGGAGGTAATAGTCTCCGGTTGTTTGGTTTTGGAGGGAATCAATTTATTCAGTTTTCATCTAATGGGCAGCCAGCGCCTGCTGGTGCACTGGGAGCAACCGATGGGACTCTGGTCATCTGTGATAGAAGAGGGGTGACGAGTGCGAGAGGTGTTGTCGTTATGGTTTCTGGTCAGACTAGGCTGGCGCGTGATGAAAACGGCGATGGGGTGATTAACCGGCATGGCGGAGGGGCTAATGTCTCGTGTCCATAAACACTTGTCAGATTCGAAACTTGCACTCATGAAACGTGCGGTGTTCTCTAAGCGCAGGCAGGAAGGCATCTCCTTAATCGAGATATTGGTGACTCTCGTAATTCTGGCAGTGGGTTTGCTCGGTCTGGCTGGGCTTATGCTGGATGGGTTGAGAAATAATCAGAGTGCTTACCTTAGGACCCAGGCAAGCATTCTCGCCTATGACATGGCTGATCGTATGCGTATAAATCGCACTCGAGCTGTGGCGGGCGCATATGATGGATACTCCACCAACGGCACCGATGCCGTGACTACACTCCCCTCTTGTGCCTCATCAACCTCCGGCTGTTCTTCATCAGATCAGGTTATTCTGGATAAGGCGGAGTGGACTCTGGAGGTTCAAGGCGGTGGCAATATGGTTCTTTTGCCTGGTGGCGTCGGATCGATTACCCGAGGGGCTGGTAACGTCTTCACAATATCCGTTAGTTGGCAAGAAACTCAGTGGGACGAAACAGCGGGTGAACGCGCCGTTGGTGCCCAGCAGTTTGCTGTGGACTTCAGCTTATAAAGAGGGTGTATGAATATTCCAAAGTACGGAGCCAGTAAGCATAAGCTGAACCTTTCTTCTGGCTTATCATTGATCGAACTCCTGATAGCCCTGGCATTGAGCGCAACTCTGATTGTCGGTGTAATTACAGTTTATCTGGATTCGAATCAGACCTCTCGGTTAAGCGCTTCGCTGGCAAAGATTCAGGAGTCTGGCCGGATTGCAACTGAAATTATTGCCCGAGACGTAAGGATGGCGGGCTTTCAGGGCTGCGCCGATCCAAACAGTGTTGCTATGAATATCATTGCAAACGATCCGCCCACGGCAGACTTTTTTGAGAGCACTTTGCTTGGCTGGGAAGTCGGCGGAACCAGCTGGGCAAATGGGACAAGTTTCAGTGGTGAAGCTATCGAGACGGCGGCAAGAGTTGGTAGCGATGTTATCGCGATCCAGAGAGGTGATATGGTTCCAATCCAGGTAACTGGGAACATGACTGACACAAACGCCAATATTCAGGTGTCAGGTCAGCTTTCACTTTTCCAGCAAAATGATGTGGTTCTGATTTCTGATTGCGAGAACGCTGACCTCTTTCGGATATCAAGTACCCCCACCAGCGGAACCTGGGCGCATGCAAGCAACGTCAATACCTCGAATCGTCTGAGTCAGGCCTATAACGAAACCGCGCGAATCATGCGTTTCAGCTCAACGGCGTATTTCGTGGCGGATACGGGCCGAGAAGACCTTGCAGGAAATCCGATATTTGCTCTGTATCGGCAGCGGGAGACGAACGCAGGCGGCGTGTTTGTGATAGACGAGCTCGTCGAGGGCGTGGAAAGTATGCAGATTTTATACGGTGAACGGCTTAGCAGCGATAATATTCGATACGTTCCTGCCGGCACCTCAGGGCTAGACATGCGCAATGTAGTAGCGGTCAAAATTGGTTTGCTCATCAGCGATGCTGAGCGAGTTCAAACGGCTCCGGATCAGCAGAGCTATCAGTTACCAGGGCAGTTAATACAGCCAGCAGGAACCGCAGGAGCTTCTGTTACGCACCCTGCTGATAACCGGATTCGGCGAACATTCGAGTCGACAATTAATATCCGGAACAGGATTTAAGGCGGCCTATTATGACTATTTTCCGTAATAACGATTGTTTGGCTGGTCAGAAGCAGACGGGCGCTGTATTGGTGGTCAGCTTGGTTGTGCTCCTAGTGCTTACGCTTTTAGGAGTAGCAGGCATGAACTCTGCCATGATGCAGGAGCGGATGGCTGCCAATGCCCAGAATTCCAATAAGGCGTTTCAGGCTGCAGAGAGTGCTGCTGGTGCATTGGTTGACCAACTGATGGGCGGTGATTTGAGCCTGCTTCAACAAGCGATGTCCGCTTCAGATTCGCGAAGTGGAGTGTCTTCCTATTCTATCGGTGGGAGTGAGGTCTCCGCGGAATATGAGGCTCGGTATCTTGGCGAGATCATTATTAATAGCGGAAGTTCGATGGATGCCAGTGAAAGTACAACCTTATTGAAAGGTTATCGTTATGAGCTTCGGGGCTCATCGGAAATAAGTGGTAGCGGTGCTGCCCGGACAGTTTTCAAGGGTATCGAATATTATTGATTCCGGATTAGTGCGGCTTGTTATTCGGTCGTCATAAAATGATTGGGAGAGCTGGCGTATGCGTTCTATAAACAGGCTTGTTTTCGTTTTAATGGTTTTAATGTTGGCGAGGCCTAGCGCTTTTGCCGCGGACACAATGTCCTTAGATCTTGTGGATACCCCCCCTTTGATCAACGAGCATGTGTCGTTTGAGGCAGAGATTGTAGACCTGGTTCTGAATAGTTCCGGAGAGGTAGTGCAGGTAGTTGGTTCAGCCTGTGAGCGTTGCGATAAAAAACGGTACTTGCCATCTCGTGGCCTGCGTCTAGTCCGCGATGGCACCGATGTTTTGCCGGAAGCAATAGGTGGTTTATCTGGCTCGTCAGCTACGATATTGATCAACAAGGCAACCGGTATGGCGGAGCAGGTGAGATTCTTTGCGGCTAAGGCAGGAGAAAGCCATGAAAATTAATACAAGGCTACTGACATTCGGTTTGTCCTTTGGGCTGTCGCTGGGAACAGGTGTCGCATCGGCTGATGACACAGAGATCTTCTTCAACACTACGGCTTCGGAAATTCGTCCAAATATTCTGTTTATTCTTGATAACTCGGGAAGTATGGCTGCGAATGTCACAACGACGTCGACGTATGACCCCTCAGAAACCTACTCGGGAAATGCTCCGGACGGGTCGATATGGTTGTTGTCAGGCAACACTTTATATGCGTACCCAGCCGAGGCAAATAAATGCGCAGACATTACTCAGCGCTTTGCCACAACCGGAAGGGTGTTGGGTTATCGAATGGCTAGCTGGCGGAGGAGCGGTTGGCGGGGCTCGGAGGCATGGAGAAATCCGTCGACATCCTACATGGCATCTGGAAACTTTCTTGAGTGTCAAAATGACCGGGGCGTTCATGGTGAAACCGACTCTTCGAACGCTAAGTATGCCAGAAACCACACAAATAAGTGGGGCAATGAAGGGCAGGAGATAGATTGGTCGCAGATTGAACACAATACATTCTGGTCGGCAAACTATGTCAACTGGTACTTCAACCATCGGGAAACCACTACCCGTACACGGCTAGAAATCGTTCAGGAAGTTGCAAAGAACCTCGCCGACAGTTTGTCGGGAGTTAATATTGGCCTGATGGCATTTAATCCTGACGGCAATGCGAGGCAGGGCGGTCGCTTGCTGGTCCCTGTAGAGAACATTGAAACTAACCGTGATGCGTTCAAGGATGCTGTTGAGGACTTGGGAGCCGATACCTGGACTCCTCTTTCAGAAACCCTTTTTGGTGCAATGCGATATTTTGGAGGGCAAGCGCCATTTCTTGATACTTCGCCTGTCAGCGGGACTGTTCAGGACGGGAACTATATAAGCCCAGTTGAGTATGAGTGTCAGTCGAATAATATAATTCTTTTGACGGACGGTGAACCAACTTATGACGGTGATCCAACCTCAGGTAATTATCACTCAACCGAAGACAAGAACTCCCGTGATGCAATGGAAGGCGTTGTTGGTAGCTGCACAGGTAATTGCCTTGATGAAATCGCCGAGTATATGTTTAGCAATGACGTTTATTCAGGGCTTAGCGAAGAAATCAATGTGAACACGTATACCGTTGGGTTCACGACTAATCAGCAACTGCTTTCAGATACGGCCGCGAAGGGCGGTGGTGAATACTACCTGGCAGACGACACAGAATCTCTTGAGAATGCGTTTGAGAGTTTTGTTCGCTCCGTCTTGGCTGTGAACACCACATTTGTCGCTCCCGGCGTGGCGGTTAATACCTTCAATCGGCTTAATCATCTGGACTCGCTTTATTTCTCTGTGTTTCAGCCGGATGTCGCGCCACGTTGGAACGGTAACCTCAAACGATACCGCCTCGGTTCGGATGGCAAAATCTATGATGTCAACGATAACGAGGCAACAGACAGTTCGACCGGTTTTTTCCGAAACAGTGCTCAAAGTTGGTGGAGTCCTGTGGCGGATGGTCCGAATGTCGCGCTTGGTGGAGCCGCCTCCAAGCAGCCAGACAATAATGCATCAAGGAAGGTTTACACATACTACAGTGGGTCCTCGACTAAAGACCTGACTGCGTCTGTTAATGCGGTATCTGTTGCAAATAAAGCAAACCTCACTAAAGCAATGTTTGGTGATGCGACAATGGCGGATAGTGAGCATGAAAAGCTGATTAATTGGACTCGTGGGTTAGATGTAAATGATGAGAATCGAAATGGACTGACGACAGACGCTCGAAAATTCATTGCTGATCCGTTGCACTCGGTGCCGCACCTGGTGATTTATGGAGGCGATGCCACTTCTCCGGATACCACTGTTTTCTTCGGAGATAATCAGGGCTACATCCACGCGGTGGATGGAGAAACAGGTGAGAGCTACTTTTCGTTTATTCCGTCGGAATTGCTTGGCAATCAGAGTGTTCTGATGGAGAACGACAAGACGATAACTCAACGCGTATATGGAATGGATGGCTCCATTGTCAGTTGGCAGAACGACAGCAACAACGACGGTACTATAAACGCAACAGACGGTGATCATCTCTATATCTATTCTGGAATGCGCAGGGGTGGCAGAAATTACTATGCACTTGATGCCACCACTCGGAATCAACCACGGATGCTCTGGTCCATACAAGGTGGAACTGGCAGTTATACTGAGTTGGGGGAGACTTGGTCAAAGCCAGTGAAAACCAAGGTCAAGATTCACAATTCAATTAAAGATGTACTTATCTTTGCGGGTGGCTACGACTCTCAACAAGACACTGTTTTAACCAGGACCGAAGATACTGTGGGCCGAGCCCTATATATTGTGGACGCCGAGACGGGTGCGCGTCTGTGGTGGGCAGGACCGGTAGGAAGTGGTGCTGATCTCGAATTAGCTGATATGAAGTACAGTATGCCCGCCGCGCCTAAGGCGATTGATGTAACGGGTGATGGTTGGACTAACCAAGTCTATGTTGGCGACATGGGGGGGCAAGTCTGGAGATTTGATATCTTTAATGGGCTCAGGACGGAAAACCTTGTCACCGGTGGTGTCGTTGCAGATTTTGGAGGTGGTGCCGCTGCGGACAATCGTCGATTTTACCATAGCCCGGATCTGTTTGGTTTCAAGATGGGTGCGTCTCGCTATTTGGGATTGGTGATAGGTTCAGGCTGGCAAGCTCATCCCCTTGATACAGCAATAGAGGATCGCATTTATATGCTTCGGATGGCTGACGTCACCGAACCTCCTTATGATGCAGACGGCAATGTGGACTATAGCTTGATCAAGGTGTCTGAGTCGGACCTGTTTGACACAACAGATAATCTCATCGAAGAGGGTAATGAGGCTCAACGTACCCAGGCCCAATCAGATTTGGCAGCTGCAAGTGGTTGGTATATCCGGTTGACCAGGTCTGGTGAGAAAGTTCTTTCCAGCAGCCAAACCGTGAGTGGACAGCTGTTCATTACCACCTACGAGCCGACGGCGAGTACTAATGCCTGCTTGCCTGCCGCAGGAAAGGCCCGGCTTTATCATGTCTATGTTGCGGATGGTACGCCAGTGGTCAATTACGATCTGATTGTTTCTGCTGATCCTGATGAATTAACCAAGGAAGACCGAGAGGTTGAGTTGATGACGGTTGGCCTGCCACCCGATCCACAGCGTATGCGGGTTGATGGTCTCGACATAATCTGTGTTGGAGCCGAGTGTCGACCGATAGATACAGTAACAGGTGTCCTCGAAACATATTGGTATGAGGAGTAAGGCTTGAACGCCATGAATCATAGAATAAAAGGTTTCACGCTCATTGAGTTGATGATCGTTGTTGCGATCATCGGGATCTTGGCTGCAATTGCCTATCCCAGTTACCAGAACTCGGTTGAAAAGGCGCGGCGCTCGGACGCTCAGGGTGCTTTGTTGGGTTTGGCAAGTGCCATGGAGAGGCATTTCACGGCCAATAACAGTTATTTGGGGGCGGGGTCTCCCAACACTGGTTCCCCGAGCATCTACCCAGACGAAGTTCCCATGGATGGGAATACCAAGTTCTATGACTTGACGATATCAGCGGCGACAGCGTCAACTTATACCTTGAGAGCTACTCCCAAGAACGGGCAGGCTGGCAATGGTATTCTAGAGCTTACTTCGACTGGCGTTCGAACGTGGGACAAGGACAATGACGGGTCCGCGACGGACCCATGGGATTGACGCAGAGTTGCTTATGAGGTCTGGATCATATGGGTGGGCAAGTAATTGTTGCCCCCCATTTGAGCTTGATCCTGCCCACACTTGATAGCTCGTGTACGCTGCGGAATCGACCGCCCTTATTGAGGGCTATATAGCTTATTTTACTTTCAGGTCGATCTGTCGCCGGACAAACAACTATTCCACCAGCCGCACCGTGAATCATTCCAAGATGGTTAAATTGAATGTATCCGCGTCCACCGGTTCTTGAAGTTACCACATATCTTTCTGACGGCTTTTGAATGGTAGTCAAGATAGCCCCGTCATCTGGTTTTTTGTCATTGTTATTATCGATAAATATGGATACGCGCTGGTTCCAGTTATCTGTACACTTGCCTGAGGACGAAAGCGGGCAAACAGTAACGATAGCTCGTTCGCTTGCGGCCACCCAGCGGGCGTAAGCGAAACCGGATTGGTACGCAGTAATGAGCGACTGATGCCGGCTTTGTTCTACAAAGTTGGACCACGATGATAGGGTTATGGTTGTCAATATCGAGATAATTGATATCGCGATGAGGAGCTCAAGCAGAGTCACCCCTGACTGATTCAGTCGGGCAGTCATAGTGATTCCTTTCATGTTGATATGCGGCCGTCCTGGCCGCAGCGTGAGCAAGTTTACGGGTTATCAGTCGGGATTCTGATAATCGGGCCACATTTCTGTCACTCCATCCCCAACTTCTTCAACCGATACCTCAACGCCCGAAAACTGATCCCCAGCCTCTTGGCCGCCGCCGTCTTGTTCCACCGGGTTGCCTCTAGCGCCTTCTCAATCGCCTGCCGCTCGATGTTCTCCAGGAAGCCTTCCAGGTCTATTTCCCCCTCGGGCACAGGAGCAGGAGCCTCTGATGTGCCAGTGTCAGAGCTGCGCTCCGATACCGGGGTTCCGGGGATAGCACCACCGCCCAGATGCAAATCAGCCGCATCAATAAAATCTTCATCACACAGCGTAAACGCCCGCTCCAGAATGTTCTCGAGCTCCCGCACGTTGCCTGGGAAATCGTATCCCTGCAGGCGTTCGATAGCTCCTGGCGTTAGTTTGGCGGGGTCGCATTCGTACTCTCGGGCGATGCGCTGCAGAATATGGTCGGCCAGCAGGGAAATGTCTTCCGCCCGCTCGCGCAGAGGCGGTACCGCCAGTTCAATCACGTTAATGCGGTAGAACAGGTCCTGACGGAAGCTGCCTTCTTGCACCAGTTCCGGCAGGTTTTTGTGGGTGGCGCTGAGTACGCGGATATCTACTGGCACTTCCTTGGTGTCGCCCACAGGTCGCACGGCTTTTTCCTGAATGGCGCGCAGCAGCTTTACCTGCATGGCCAGGGGCAGGTCGGCGACTTCGTCCAGGAACAGGGTGCCGCCGTTGGCGCTTCGGAACAGGCCCTCCTTGTTTTCGACCGCACCGGTAAAACTGCCTTTCTTGTGGCCAAAGAACTCGCTTTCCATCAGTTCCGAAGGGATGGCGCCGCAGTTAACGGCGATAAAGGGGCCATCGGCCCGCGGGCCCTGCATGTGGATCATGCGGGCGACCAGCTCTTTTCCACTGCCGGATTCGCCGCTGATAAACACCGGCGCCTGGCTGCGGGCCAGCTTACGGGTCTGGTTCCGCAGCTTGCGGATTTGTGGGGATTCACCGAGCAGAAGTCCGGGCTCGTCAGCTTCGGCGCTATCCTCGTTCTTGGGTTCGCTCAGCTTCAGGGCGCTGTTCACCAGTTCCCGCAGGCGGGGCAGTTCCACGGGCTTGGAGACAAAATCGAAGGCGCCGGCCTTGAGTGATTCGATGGCGGTGTCCATGTTGCCGTAGGCAGTGATGACGGCTACCGGCGTGCAGGGCGTGTGCTGCTGAATCCAATGCACGAGGTCTATACCGTTGCCGTCCGGCAGGTTCATGTCGGTCAGGCACAGCTGGGGTTTATGCTGTTCAAGCAAGGCCCGGGCTGTGGTCAGGTCCGGTGCGGTGTAGGTGGTAATCCCCATGCGGGTGAGGGTGATTTCCAGCAAGTCCCGGATATCCGGTTCGTCGTCAACAATCAGCGCTGTTTGGTGTGTCATTATTTGTGTTCGGTTCCCTGTTGAATTTCAAACGCCCGATGCCCTACACCCCGTTTAGATCATCCGCCCGGGATGGGCGAAGGTAATGCGAAAGCGACAGCCCGGCTGCTCATCTTCCACCAGCGACAAATGCGCCTGGTTGGCCTCGCAAAGTTCCCGGGCCAGGTAAAGGCCAAGGCCGGTGCCGCTCTTGTCGGTGGTGAAGAAGGGCTCAAATACCGAGTGTCGGTGTTCCCGTGCAATGCCGGGGCCGAAATCCCGGACATCCACGTAAGCCCGCTCGCCATCGGCGGTGGCGCCAACCACTAATTGTATCCTGTTTTGGCCGGTCTGCTGTTTGCTGTAGCGCAAACCATTGTCACACAGATTCACCATGACCTGCTCAATCTGGCTCTTGTCAAAGCGAGCGGGCGGCACGGAGTCGTCTGCCAATAGCTCAATAACGGCTTTGGAGCCGTCATCCCGGGTTTGCTGGAAGTCCCGGGTGAATTCGCTAAGCCAGTCCCTCACGTCCACTTGCTCTGAGTTGGCGGCCCTGCGCCGGGACAGGTCGAGCACGTTTTCAATGATGCCATTCACCCGCTTCGAGTGCCGGCGAATGATATCCAGCATCTGTTTGTCGCCTTTGTCCAGGTTGGGCGACTCCTCCATCAGTTGTGCTGCGTGACTGATGGCCCCGAGGGGGTTGCGGATCTCATGGGCGATGCCGGCGGTCAGGCGCCCTAGCGACGCCAGCTTCATTTGCTGGGCTTGCTGGGTGACTTTGCTCATATCCTCGATGAACACCAGAATCTGGTCACCCCGCTCCTGATCCAGTTGGGTAAAGTTGGCCTGTAGCAGGGGGGAGGTGGGCGACGCCTGAAACGGTTCGATGCGCATGTTGGGGTTTTTCAGCCAGGCCTCCAAACCTTTGCGCAACGGTTTGGGCAGTAATCGGTTGTGGTGCTCTGCGCTACTTTGGCTGGTGACCGACCCGAAAAGCAGCTCTTCCGCCGCTGCGTTAGCCAGTCGGACCTGGCCAAAACGGTCCAGTACCAGAATGCCCGTTCGCATGCGCTGGATGATCTGCTGGTTGATCTGCTCCAACTCCGCAATGCTTCGGGCCCTGCTGGTGGCCAGAGCCTCGCTGCGCATCATGCGCTTCGAGATGCCTTGCAAAACGAAGGCAGCGGCAAAATAGAGGATGCCCAGTGAGCCGGCGCGAACAATATCGTCCGCGGATTCGTTGATCACCAGCACCGCCCAGCCGGAGATGCCCAGGGAACAGATGGCTGCGAGCGCAGCGTAGAAAGTGCCCATGCGGCTGGGATTGAGGATGTTCCCAGCGGCAACGGAGACAATGACCAGATTGGCAAGGCCGTTGGTGATGCCGGTGCTGGCCAGCAACAGCCCATGCATTATCAGGATATCGATCAGAATAGACAGGGTAATGTGCCGCTGCCGTGGCTGCAGCCCGGCCAGCAGCATTAGACCAACAAAGGCGTTGATGGCGAGATAAGACACCGCGCCTGCCTGGTAATAATCCAGCCAGCGAAATTTGGAATCGGTGGTGAATGGGTCCACAAACAGCAGGCCGACCAGCATCAGGCTGATCACCAGCCGGTAATGATTGTAGATGCGGAACAGCCTCACCTGCTGATGGTGTGCTCGTGGCCCGAAAGGAGAGCGCGCGGCTGTGGCTGAGGGTGCTTCGGTTACCATGGGTATGGTTATCTGCCTTTGGTCAGGAGAAATCCTTGTCTATGGAGGGTTATAATAGCCTTTTAACGGCAATAAGTTACAGGAGCCCTGATCATGACGGTAACCGGTACAATCACCGAAGACACTGCTGCGCCCCGTAAATTGCGGGTGGTAATGGCCCAGCTGGATTTTCTGGTGGGGGATATTCCTGGCAATACCGACTTGATCATTCAGGCCACCCGTGAGGCAGCGGAGCGGCATCAGGCTGATATCGTGTTGTTCCCGGAACTTTGCCTGACAGGGTACCCGCCGGAAGACCTGTTGCTTCGGCCGAGCCTGGATTTGCGAGTGCAAGAAGCGCTTGAGCGTTTGCAGCAGGCGAATCTGGCACCCGCCATGATCATTGGCGCGCCTCTCCGCGCGGCGGGCCTGCTCTACAACGCAGCAGTGGTCATCGAAGCGGGGGAAATCCGGGGCAGGTATTTCAAACGCTGCCCGCCCAACTACCAGGTATTCGATGAAAAACGCTACTTTGCCGAAGGTTCGCAGACCCTGGTGGTCGACATCAAAGGAGTTCCGGTGGGTATCACGGTGTGTGAAGACCTCTGGAAAGATGGCCCCCTGGAAGATGCGGCGGCCGCTGGCGCCCAGTTGGTCCTGAACCTGAACGCGTCTCCCTACGACATCGACAAGCAGGCCCGCCGCAAGGCGTTGCTGGAGCGAAAAGCCACGGAAAATCGCGTCAGTATCGTCTACGTTAACCTGGTGGGTGGGCAGGACGAACTGGTGTTTGATGGAGGTTCGATGGTTTATGACCACTCCGGCACCTTAAAAGTAGAGATTCCCCAGTTCACCAACGGCCTGTTTCCGGTGGATTTTCTGTGTGAACACCACTGCCAGCCGGTGTCTCAGCCACTGCCTCCGGAGCCGTCACTGGAAGCGAATGTTTATAACGCGCTAGTCACCGGTGTTCGGGACTACGTTAATAAAAACGGTTTCAAGTCTGTGGTACTTGGCTTGTCCGGCGGCATTGATTCCGCGGTGACTCTGGCAGTGGCGGCGGATGCCCTGGGCAAGGAGCGGGTGCGGGCGGTGATGATGCCATTCCGTTATACGTCAAGCGCCAGCCTGGAAGACGCGGAAGCCCAGGCGAGGGCTATGGGCGTTCAGTACGATGTGTTCTCCATTGAGCCCATGTACGACACCTTTATGGCAACCCTGGCGAAACCCTTTGAGGGCACGCGCCCGGACACCACGGAAGAAAACCTCCAGGCTCGCCTGCGCGGCGTGTTGTTGATGTCCCTGTCCAACAAGTTTGGCTCTCTGGTACTGACCACCGGTAACAAGAGCGAGATGGCGGTGGGCTACTCCACGCTCTATGGCGATATGGCCGGCGGCTTCGATGTGCTGAAAGACGTGCCGAAAACGCTGGTGTTCCGCCTGGCCTGGTACCGCAACAGCTTGGCACCGGTTATTCCCGAGCGGGTCATTACCCGCCCGCCGTCGGCAGAGCTGGCGCCCGACCAGAAAGACGAAGACAGCCTGCCCGGCTATGACATCCTTGACCAGATTCTGCATTTTTATGTAGAGCGGGATTACAGTGCTGAAGCGATTGTCGCGGAGGGGTTTGACCGTGCGGATGTAGAGCGGGTGCTGCGCCTGGTGGATATCAATGAGTATAAACGGCGCCAGGCGCCAATTGGCGTGCGCATTACCGAGCGGGGCTTCGGTAAGGATCGTCGCTATCCGATCACCAATGGCTGGAAGCTGGGTTTCTGATTGCTTCCCCTTGAAAGAAATAAGGGCCTGTGGCGAATGCTCCCGGCCCTTTTGACATCTGGATGGTTATTCGTCGCCAATCAGGCCAAAGGTGACCACATTGGTGAGCGAACGATTCTGGCGGCGCAGGCGGTCAGACTGGAATTCGCCGTTCTCATCAAACGCCTCGCTGTTGGGGAAGTTGGTGCGCAGGGTGGCAATGGCATCACTGGCGCCTTTTTTCAGGTCCATTAATCGGAAGGTATCGGCCAGCAGAATCAGGGCCTCTTCCACCGCCGGTGAAGACGGGTAGTTCTCCACAACAAAACGGGCCCGGTTGTTTGCCGCGATGTATGCCTCACGTTTGATGTAATAGCGGGCTGCATGTAACTCCAGTTCCGCCATCCGGTTGCGCACAGCGATCATGCGTTGGCGGGCATCCGGGGCGTATTCGCTGTCCGGGTAGCGGTTAAGAAGCTGAGAAAAATCCCGGAAGGCCTGCAGTTGCTCGCCAGGGTTTCGGGCGGCAACATCAATGGCGAAGTATCGCGCCGCCAGACCGATATCGAGATTATAGGAAGCAAGGCCACGCATGTAGAGGGCGTAGTCCAGGTGCTCGCTCTGCGGATTCAACCGCATGAACCGATCGGCTGCCGCCCGGGATCCCTCAAGGTCAAGATTCTGGTAGCGGGCATAGATCAGGTCCAGCTGGGCCTGCTCGGCATAACGGCCGAACGGGTAGTAGGTCTCGAGGGCGTCCAGATTCTGCTCGGCTTCGTTGAAATTGCCGGAGTTCATTGCCTTGCGGGCATTGTCGTAATACGTCTTCTCCGGCAGCACTTCCACATCTTTTTTGGAGGCGCAGCCGGTTGCTAGCGCTATCATTGTGGAAAGTAGCAGTAATCGGACAACTGATCTCATGCCGGAATCCCGTATAATGGTCACAACTTGAATGAATTTCGCATTGTAGCAAAAAGAGGCTGAATGTCTTCCAATAACCGGATTACCGGACATTACATAGTACCCCCGCAGCTCAGCGACAAGCGACTGGACCAGGCCGCCGCCGAGTTGATGCCCGAGCATTCCCGCTCGCGCCTGCAGTCCTGGATCAAAAGCGGCGCCTTGACCGTTAACGGCGACGTTCGAAAGCCCAGAGACAAGGTGATGCTGGATGACGTTCTCGACCTGGACGCTGAACCCGAAGTACAGGTGACCTGGGAAGCCGAGCCCATCAGCCTGGACATCGTCTACGAAGACGAGCACCTGCTGGTGATCAACAAGCCGGCGGGCTTGGTGGTTCACCCGGCTGCGGGTCATGCTGATGGTACCCTGGTTAACGCACTGCTCAATCACGCGCCGGAAGTGGAAAACCTGCCCCGAGCTGGCATTGTTCACCGCCTGGATAAAGACACCTCCGGTATCATGGTGGTGGCCCGCAGCCTGATTGCTCACACCTCGCTGGTAGACCAGCTGCAAACGCGAACCATGGGGCGGGAGTACGAAGCTGTGGTTGTCGGTTCTCTGACCGGTGGCGCCACTGTAGACGCACCGATTGGCCGGCACCCCCAGGACCGCAAGCGTATGGCGGTGGTTTCCTCTGGCAAACCGGCGGTCACCCACTACCGATTGCTTGAGCGTTTTGCTGCCCACACACATATCCAGTGCAAGCTCGAAAGCGGCCGCACCCACCAGATTCGCGTACACATGACCCACGTGCGCCACCCCTTGGTGGGCGACCCAGTCTACGGCGGCCGCCTGCGCCTGCCCAAGGGCACCACGGAAGAGCTTCGCCAGGCCTTGGCCGCGTTCAGTCGCCAGGCCCTCCATGCCAGAAGGTTGACCCTGGAACACCCGGCAACCGGCGAAACCCTGAGCTGGGAAGTACCGCTGCCGGAAGATATGGTCCAGCTCATCGAAGCCCTGCGCAAACACGCCCGGGAGCTGGAAAACAGTGATTTCTGACAACAATACCCTGACTCCGAGCTGGCATGCGCCAGCTCAGGTGCGCGCCCTGTGCACCACCCGAAAAGGCGGTGTAAGCCAGCCACCCTGGGACGCCCTGAACCTGGGCGGGCACGTCAACGACAACCCGGACCACGTCGCTGAAAATCGCAGTCGCCTGGCGGCCTTCACCGGCCTGGATGCCACCAACATCGGCTGGCTCAACCAGGTACACGGCACCGGCGTGGTGGAACTCATGCCAGACAATGTAGGTGTAATGCCCGAAGCCGATGCCAGCTACACCCGTCACCCCGGCATCGCCTGCGCCATCCTCACCGCTGACTGCCTGCCTGTCATCCTGACAGACACCGACGGCACCATCATAGGCGCCGCCCACGCCGGCTGGCGGAGCCTGTGCGGTGGCGTACTCGAAAACCTGATCACCGCCATGGCCGTACCCCCGTCCAACCTCCAGGCCTGGCTCGGCCCGGCTATAGGCCCTGACAGTTTCGAAGTCGGCCCAGAAGTCCGACAGGCCTTCCTCGACCACAACCCCGAAGCCGATCAGGCATTCACCCCCTCAAAACAACGCCCCGGTCACTACCTGGCCAACATCTACCAACTCGCAAGTCAGCGCTTGAAAGCAGCCGGCGTTACGTCCATCTCAGGTGGCAGTTTGTGCACTGTTAATGACAGCGACTGGTTCTTCTCGTATCGAAGAGACGGTGAAACCGGAAGAATGGCGACGTTGATCTGGATGAGGACATAACCGAGCTTTAGGCCTTCCAGGCGAAAAACTCTAAAGCATCGGGCTGGAACAGGGAGCGCTTTCCAGAACTGTCTGCAGCAGGGATGCTGCAGTCAAGCCTACAGGGAAGTATTTACGGCGTGTTCTGGAAAGCGCTCCCTGTTCCAGCCCCGACGACGTAATAGCATGCCCGTAAGGAACCAAACTCCACGCCAAGACTGACCGCCGTCAAATTTCTGACGAAATAGCCCCAAGCCAACTTGAAGTCCCCCAGGTTGCCCCTACATTAACTGTCAAAGCAACACGAATACCCTTCATCAACCACCAACCGGTATTCGCACAAAATTCGGGGAAACGAACACATGAGAATCGACAAACTCACCAGCAAACTGCAAAGCGCCCTGGCCGATGCCCAGTCCATTGCAGTCGGTAAAGACCACAACTTCATCGAGCCGGTCCACCTCATGCAGGCCCTGCTCGACCAGCAAGGTGGCTCCATCAAATCCCTGCTCAAACAAGTGGGCGTAGAGCCCGGCCGCGTGCGCCAGGCCATCGCCAAAGAAATTGAAAACCTGCCGGAAGTGCAGGGCAACGCCGGCGACGTGTCCATGTCAAACGACATGGGCCGGCTGTTCAACATGGCCGACAAACTGGCCCAGAAGCGCGGCGACCAGTTCATTTCCAGTGAGCTGATTCTGCTGGCAGCCGTCGAAGACCGCGGCTCCCTCGGCCGTGTGCTGAGAGAACAGGGCGTGGACAAGGCTGCCCTGGAAAAAGCCATTGATGCGGTGCGCGGCGGCGAAACCGTCAACGACGCCAGTGCCGAAGAAAATCGTCAGGCGTTGTCCAAATACACCATCGACCTCACCGAGCGCGCCGAAGCCGGCAAACTGGACCCGGTCATCGGCCGCGATGACGAAATCCGCCGCACCATCCAGGTACTCCAGCGCCGCCGCAAGAACAACCCTGTGCTGATCGGTGAGCCGGGTGTGGGTAAAACGGCCATCGTTGAAGGCCTGGCCCAGCGCATCGTGAATGGCGAAGTGCCGGACGGCCTCAAAGATAAAAAGGTGCTGTCTCTGGACATGGGTGCCCTCATCGCCGGCGCCAAGTTCCGCGGTGAGTTCGAAGAGCGCCTGAAAGCCGTGCTCAACGAACTGGCCAAACAGGAAGGTCAGATCATCCTGTTCATCGATGAGATCCATACCATGGTCGGCGCTGGTAAAGCCGAAGGCTCCATGGACGCCGGTAATATGCTCAAGCCTGCGCTGGCACGGGGAGAGTTGCACTGCGTAGGCGCCACCACCCTGAACGAGTACCGGGAAAACATCGAGAAAGACGCAGCGCTCGAGCGCCGTTTCCAGAAAGTACTGGTGACTGAGCCCAGTGAGGAAGACACCATTGCGATTCTTCGTGGCCTCAAAGAGCGCTACGAAGTTCACCACGGTGTGGAAGTGACTGATGGCGCGATCATCGCCGCCGCGAAACTGTCCCATCGTTATATCACCGATCGCCAACTGCCAGATAAGGCCATCGATCTGGTAGACGAAGCGGCAAGCCAGATTCGTATGGAAATGGATTCCAAGCCCGAGGCGTTGGATCGCCTGGAGCGGCGCCTGATTCAGCTCAAGATTGAACGCGAGGCCCTGAAGAAAGAAACCGATGCTGCTTCCAAAAAGCGGTTGGAAGAGTTGTCCTCGGTGATCGGCAATGTCGAACGCGAATACGCCGATCTGGAAGAAGTCTGGAACACCGAGAAAGCGGCGCTGCATGGCTCCCAGAAGATAAAGAGCCAGCTGGAGCAGGCCCGGATTGACCTGGAAAACGCCCGCCGCGCTGGCGATCTGGGCAAAATGTCTGAGCTTCAGTACGGCACCATTCCGGAACTGGAGCGCCAGCTGGATATGGCCAGCCAGGCTGAAATGATGGAAATGAAGCTGCTGCGTAACCGGGTAACCGACGAGGAAATCGCCGAAATTGTCTCCAAGTGGACCGGCATTCCGGTATCGAAGATGCTTGAGGGCGAGCGGGATAAACTGATGCGGATGGAAGACGCCCTCCATGACCGGGTGATCGGCCAGCATGAAGCGGTCGAGGCGGTCTCCAATGCGGTGCGTAGGTCCCGGGCCGGGTTGTCTGATCCCAACCGGCCGAATGGCTCGTTCCTGTTCCTCGGGCCGACCGGTGTGGGCAAGACCGAGCTGTGTAAGGCCCTGGCATCGTTCCTGTTTGATACCGAAGAGGCCATGGTGCGGATCGATATGTCCGAGTTCATGGAGAAGCACTCCGTCGCTCGTCTGATCGGTGCGCCTCCCGGTTACGTGGGCTATGAAGAGGGTGGATACTTGACCGAGGCGGTGCGCCGCCGGCCGTACTCGGTGCTGCTGCTGGATGAGGTGGAAAAGGCCCATCCTGATGTCTTCAATATCCTGCTGCAGGTGCTGGATGATGGTCGCCTGACCGACGGCCAGGGCCGTACGGTCGACTTCCGGAATACCGTGATCGTGATGACCTCCAACCTGGGCTCTCACATCATTCAGGAAAAGGCGGGTGAGGAAAACTACGACGCCATGAAGGCGGCAGTCATGGAGGAGGTTGGAACGCACTTCCGCCCTGAGTTCATCAACCGGGTAGACGAAGTGGTGGTGTTCCATCCGCTGGCGGAAAGCCAGATTCAAGGTATTGCCCGTATCCAGATCGAGAATCTGGCGCGGCGATTGAAAGATCAGGATATGAAGCTTGAACTGGACGATGCGGTTATGCAACTGCTGGCGGAAGTGGGCTACGACCCGGTCTACGGTGCACGTCCTCTAAAGCGGGCGATTCAGCGGATGATTGAAAACCCGCTGGCGCAGAAGCTACTGCAGGGCGGCTTTGTGCCCGGCGACACTATTCGTGCCGCTGTAGAGAACGACCAGTTGGTGTTCTCGAAGGCCTGACAAAGCCGGGCGCCAGCCAATAAAAAAGGTCGGGCAGCCAAACGTGGGTTGCCCGACCTTTTTTGTGGTGAGAAAGCTAGCGTTGGGCCGGTGCAGAGCCTTCCGGCCCGCAGTTTTCTTCCATAATCTCCCGGAACCGGCGACGTTGCTCTTCGATTTCGTCCGGCGCCAGATAGCGCATCTCGCCGTTCTCCTCAACCCGGATTCGCGCGTTGCTGTTCAGCACGTCCAGATTAGACCGGGCGGTGGCGCAATTGGCTTCCCGCTGCTTGCGGCGCGCTTCCTCAACCGCCGTTTCCTGGCGGCGCTGTTCCTGGGAGCGCTGCTGCTCCTGCAGTTCTCCCAGCTGTTCCTGGGCACTCTGGCGCTGGCCTGACTGGCTTCTGCTGGTCGTGCCGGAGCGGACATTCACCTGCTCCGAGTTCGCGCCCGTTGGCTGGCGGTCGCCAAAGTGGGTTACGCCGTTCTCATCGGTCCATTTATACACTGAAGCGCCGGCCACAAGGCCCGGTGTCATCGCCATCAGAAGTGTCAGCATCAGGATTTTTCGATTCATGTCTCTGCCCGTTTCTTGTCTACTGCCTGGGGATATCATGCCACCGAAACGATGGATTTTCCCTTGCCTGGTTCAAATCTCTTGCACGTTATATCCGGTCAGTATGGCAGAGTGTAGAGGAAAATGGTCGCAATTAAGCCACAGCGCCTATTGACAGTGAGTTTCCCGCTGTCAGAATTACCGATTGCCTGAAGACTGGGGTCAATACGGCAGGCAATCCCGAGCGAGTATCCCCCGTTAATCACCACACTGAGTTCGCCACGCGCTGGCGGGCGCTGGTTGTTGCTTACGTGCAACCCGTTGATTGGTCGTTCTCCGCAACCCTCAGGAGGGCGGCTGGCCAGGAGACAACCTCTTATTGAATGGTGTGGAGGAGTACGCCGGTTCCGCTTTCAAAAGAAGCAGGGAAACCGAAAATCCAGGCAACCGGGGCGAAACCCGGCTCATTCACTCGTAGAAGAGGGTAGAAAATCGTGGAGTTATTGTCTGGCGCCGATATGCTGATCCGCTCCCTGCAAGATGAAGGGATCGAATACATATACGGCTATCCGGGTGGTGCAGCCCTTCATATTTATGATGCGCTGTTCAGGCAGGACAAAGTCAAGCATATTCTGGTGCGACACGAGCAGGCGGCGGTCCACATGGCCGACGGCTACGCCCGTGCAACCGGAAAACCAGGTACCGTACTGGTGACCTCGGGTCCTGGAGCCACCAACACTATTACCGGCATTGCCACCGCCTTTATGGATTCCATCCCCATGGTGGTTCTGTGCGGCCAGGTTGCATCCACCCTGATTGGTGAAGATGCTTTCCAGGAAACCGATATGATGGGTGTTTCCCGCCCGGTGGTTAAGCACAACCTCAGTGTGCGCCATCCGGAAGAGATTCCCGAAGTCATTCGCAAGGCTTACTACATTGCCGCGACCGGCCGCCCAGGCCCGGTGGTGGTGGATATCCCCAAGGATATGACCACCCCGAACGAGCGCTATGAGTATTCCTATCCCAAGAAAGTGAAACTGCGCTCCTATAACCCGGCGGTTCGTGGCCACGCAGGCCAGATCAAGAAAGCCGTGGATATGCTGATGGCAGCCAAGCGCCCGATGATTTACGCCGGTGGTGGGGTGATTCTGGGTAAGGCCTCCAGCCAGTTGACTGAGCTGACCAAGACACTGGGATTCCCGATCACCAATACCCTGATGGGCATTGGTTGTTATCCCGCGACTGACAAACAGCACCTTGGCTGGCTGGGCATGCACGGCACCTACGAAGCCAACATGGCGATGCACCACTCAGACCTGATTCTCTGCGTCGGTGCGCGTTTTGATGACCGGGTAACCAATGCCACCGAGAAATTCTGCCCTGGCGCTCGCATCATCCATATCGACATTGACCCCGCGTCTATTTCCAAAACGATTGATGCCGATGTGCCGATTGTGGGCCCGGTGGATGCGGTTCTGAAAGAAATGCTCTCACTGGTCAAAGAGTCCAAAGACAAGCCGGATGCGGATGCGCTGGCGGCCTGGTGGAAGCAGATTGAAGAGTGGCGAGCATTCCACGGGATGCGTTACGAGACCAGCCCGGACGTCATCAAGCCGCAGGAAGTGGTTGAGATGCTCTGGAAGCTCACCAACGGCGACGCCTTTGTGACCAGTGATGTTGGCCAGCACCAGATGTTCGCGGCCCAGTACTACAAGTTTGACAAGCCCAACCGCTGGATCAACTCCGGTGGCCTTGGCACCATGGGCTTCGGCTTGCCGGCAGCCATGGGCATCAAGCTGACTCACCCGGATGACGAAGTGCTGTGCTTCACCGGTGAGGGTAGTATCCAGATGAACATTCAGGAACTGTCTACCTGCAAGCAATACAATCTGCCGGTGAAGATCATCAACCTGAACAACCAGGCACTGGGTATGGTCAAGCAGTGGCAGGACATGAATTATGAGTCCCGACACGCTGAATCCTACATGGAGTCACTGCCCGATTTCATCAAGCTGGCGGAAGCCTATGGTCATGTGGGTGTTCGCATTGAGCGCAAGGAAGATCTTGAGCCCAAGCTCAAGGAAGTTCTGGCGATGAAAGACAAGCTGGTGTTTGTGGACATCTACGTTGACCGCTTCGAGCATGTGTACCCGATGCAGGTTGCTCGTGGTTCCATGAAAGACATGTGGCTCAGCAAAACGGAGAGGGTGTGATCATGCGTCGAATCATTTCTGTTTTGCTTGAAAACGAACCTGGCGCTCTGTCTCGGGTGGTTGGCCTGTTCTCGCAGCGTAACTACAACATCGAGACCCTGACCGTTGCGCCGACAGAAGACGAAACCTTGTCCCGCCTGACCGTCACCACCACCGGCTCTGATAAGGTCATCGAACAGATCACCAAACAGCTGAACAAGCTGATTGAAGTGGTCAAGCTGGTCGACCTCACTGAAGGTTCCCACATTGAGCGAGAGCTGATGCTGGTCAAGCTCAAGGCGACCGGTTCCCAGCGTGCGGAAATCAAGCGCACGGTGGATATCTTCCGCGGCCAGATCGTGGACGTGACCAGTTCGGTGTACACCGTGCAGTTGGCGGGTGACAGCGACAAGCTGGATGGCTTTATCCAGGCGGTGGGTACCTCCGGAATTCTGGAAGTGGTGCGTACCGGTGTGTCGGGTATTGCCCGTGGCGAAAAGGTGCTCAGCCTCTGAGGCTGTTTTGCAAATTTGAACATCATGGCCCGTCGGGGTCATTACATATAACAGAGGTTTCTCATGCAGGTTTATTACGATAAGGATTGTGATCTTTCCATCATCCAGGGCAAGAAAGTTGCCATTCTGGGTTTCGGTTCTCAGGGCCACGCCCACGCGTGCAACCTGAAAGACTCTGGCGTTGACGTAGTGGTTGGCCTGCGCGCCGGCTCTTCCTCCATCGCCAAGGCTGAAGCTTACGGCCTGAAGACCAGCGACGTGGCTTCTGCCGTTGCTTCCGCCGACGTTGTCATGGTGCTGACTCCGGACGAGTTCCAGGCCCAGCTGTACCGCGAGGAAATCGAGCCGAACCTGAAGCAGGGCGCTACCCTGGCCTTCGCTCACGGCTTCGCGATCCACTACAACCAGATCGTTCCCCGTAAAGATCTGGACGTGATCATGGTTGCCCCGAAGGCACCGGGCCACACGGTGCGCACCGAGTTCACCAAGGGCGGTGGTATTCCTGATCTGATCGCCATCTTCCAGGACGCTTCCGGCAACGCCAAGAACGTTGCTCTGTCCTACGCCAGCGGCGTAGGCGGCGGCCGCACCGGTATCATCGAAACCACCTTCAAAGACGAAACCGAAACCGACCTGTTCGGTGAGCAGGCGGTTCTGTGTGGTGGCGCGGTTGAGCTGGTTAAAGCTGGCTTCGAAACTCTGACCGAAGCGGGCTACGCTCCGGAAATGGCCTACTTCGAGTGTCTGCACGAGCTGAAGCTGATTGTTGACCTGATGTACGAAGGTGGCATCGCCAACATGAACTACTCCATCTCCAACAATGCCGAGTACGGTGAGTACGTAACCGGCCCTGAGGTGATCAACGAGCAGTCCCGTGAAGCCATGCGTAACGCACTGAAGCGCATCCAGAGCGGCGAGTATGCCAAGATGTTCATCTCTGAAGGTGCCCTGAACTATCCCTCCATGACCGCGCGTCGTCGCCAGAATGCGGCTCACGAGATCGAGACGGTGGGCGAGAAGCTGCGCTCAATGATGCCGTGGATCTCTGCGAACAAGATCGTGGACAAAGAAAAGAACTGATCCGGAATTTCCGGTACGGCTTGAAAGCGCGGCCCTAGTGGCCGCGTTTTTCGTATATACTCCGCCCAAATGCTTTCCGGAGTTTATGGAATGACTGAAGATAAGAAATCTGTCGACAAGCCTGAACCTCAGAGCACGCCTGAGCCGGAGATTGCGGCTGGTGAGGTTGTTGAGGAAGAAGTGATTGAAGGTGCCAAAGTACGCCGTAAAGGCATCTATCTGTTGCCCAACGCCCTGACTACGGCGTCTTTGTTCTCCGGGTTCTATGCCATAGTTTCGGCAGCCAATGGCGTCTTTGACAGCGCTGCTATTGCGATCTTTGTCTCGATGATTCTCGATGGTCTGGATGGCCGGGTCGCTCGGATGACCAATACGCAAAGCAAGTTCGGCGAGGAATACGACAGCCTGGCAGACATGGTTGCCTTCGGGGTTGCTCCCGGAATGGTCGCCTTCTTCTGGGCATTGAATGGCCTCGACAAGGTTGGCTGGGCTATCACGTTCATATACGTAGCTGGAGCGGCCCTGCGCCTTGCTCGCTTCAATACCCAGATCGGCTCAGTCGATAAAAAGTATTTTGTCGGGCTTCCCAGCCCCGCTGCGGCGGCGTGTGTGGCCGGGCTGGTTTGGTGTTTCCATCAGTATGAGCCTGCTACCTGGCTGACTCTGCTGTCCATCATTGTGGTTGGCGGTGCCGGTGTGTTGATGGTCAGCAATGTGCTTTACCGCAGTTTCAAGGATCTCGATATGCGGGGGCGGGTGCCATTCGCGGCCATTCTGCTGGTGGTGCTGATTCTGGTGGTGATCGCTCTTGATCCAGCCACCGTATTGTTTACGGCATTCCTGATCTACGCACTGTCTGGTCCGGTGCGTGCCTTGTTCAGACAAAAGGCAAAACGCGCCTGACGCTATAGTGCACCCGCCCGGGGAAGTCCGGGCGGGAATTTCTCCGGGAATCTACGGTCACTTATTCAAACCGCTTCCTCTGGAGTCAGCCCATGCTCATCAAACGGCGCCCTTCCTGGTCTTTGCCCGAATCCGAAGTCACTCCCCGGTCTGTCTATCTGAACCGACGTAAATTCATGACCGGAGCTATTGCCTCTGCTGCAGCCCTCGCTGCGCCCGGCCTTTTGCGGGCAGGTGACAGCCCGACAACCACACCGTTGACCTTCCGTGAAGCGCCGGAGTACTTGACCGACGAGAAGAAAACGCCCTTTGATGCAGTAGCCAAGTACAATAATTTCTATGAGTTTGGCACCGGCAAGGGCGACCCTGCCAAGTATGCCCACGAGATGTCTGTGGACCCCTGGTCTGTGGAGGTTGATGGCGAGTGTGCCCGGCCAGGTCGTTACGCCCTGGAAGATCTGCTGAAGCCCCACGACTATGAAGAGCGAATCTACCGGCTCCGCTGTGTTGAGGCTTGGTCTATGGTGATTCCCTGGGTTGGCGTACCGTTAGCGACAGTATTAAGCCGCCTGGAGCCGAATTCGCGAGCGAAGTACGTGTACTTCGAAACCCTGCATGACCCAAAACAGATGCGAGGGCAGCGCTCCCTGTTCAGTACCATAGATTGGCCGTACAGGGAGGGGCTACGTATGGATGAGGCAATGAACGAGCTTTCTTTCCTGGCGATTGGTCTTTATGGCGAAACCCTGCCTAATCAGAATGGCGCTCCGATCCGCCTCGTGGTTCCCTGGAAGTACGGATTCAAGAGTATTAAATCGATAGTTCGGATTCGGTTTCTGGAAGAGCAGCCTAAAACGACCTGGGAATTGCTTGCGCCAAGTGAGTACGGATTCTATGCCAACGTAAACCCTGAGGTGGATCATCCGCGCTGGAGTCAGAAGAGAGAGCGGCGTTTACCCTCAGGTGTGCTCCGTCCGAATTGGATGGAAACCCGAATGTTTAATGGTTACAAAGAGCAGGTTGCGCATCTCTACAAAGGGATGGACCTGGCCAAGTTCTACTGATGTTGCCTGCAGCCGAACGAATGGTGTCGAGCGTTGTGGCAAAAGTTATCGTCTTTTGCGTCGCCTTGATGCCGCTGATATGGCTGGTGACCGATGTTGTGCTTGGCCGAATAGGGCCGGATCCTGGCCAGGAGATAACAGAGCGGCTGGGTATTGCGGCCTTTCAGTTATTGCTTGTGACGCTTCTGATAACGCCTTTGAAGAAAATGACCGGCTGGCCCGGTTGGTTGCGCCACCGGCGCATGCTGGGTTTGTTTGCCTTCTTTTACGCAGTGTTGCATGTACTTGCGTTCTTGCAGCTGATTCTCGGTTGGGGCGATTTATGGGCGACCTTCACACGCCGGCCCTACATCGCCCTGGGTGCAGTCGCCTTCCTCCTGATGATTCCTCTCGCATTAACGTCAACAAAAGCGATGATGAAGCGGATGGGGCGTCGATGGAAACCGGTCCACCGCTTGATCTACCTGTCGGCAATTTTCGCCTGGCTGCATTTTTTGTGGCAGGCAAGGAGCGATGTGACCGAAATGGTGGTATACGGGCTGTTGCTTCTGGCTTTGCTGTTTATCAGGGCATACTGGTTTGGTGTTTCTTCGTTGGTTCCCTTGCGAAAGTCCAGAGCTTGATTGGAAAGTAAGCATTTTGGTGGCGTATTGACCAGTGGCATAGGTGGAAACCGAATGAGGGGAAAGTTTTTCGAAAAAGGGCGTTGACAGTTTTCGTGGCGCCTGTAGAATGCGCACCACTTCTGAGGGACAAGCCGCTGACGGCAACCTCCCAGACGAAAGCAACTGTTTGAAAGTATTCGAAAATTTGATCTGAAGATTCTTCGAAATAAACGGTTGACAGGGCGGCGGAACGATGTAGAATACGCGGCCTTGATTGAGCAACAGCTCAAACGCTCTTTAAAAAGTTAACCAAGTAATTCGTGTGGGCGCTGGCCGAGGTATTTCG